>DASZDV010000278.1:0-4711 GCA_035941575.1 Pyrinomonadaceae bacterium | reverse complement strand
GGTCTCGCTGGTTCTGCGGCAAGGCAGCAAGACACTTTTGCAGGCAGTCACGCGCCGGATCAGTTCGGCCCTCACGGACAAGAGGCTCCGGCACCGCGTCGTACTGGAACTGCCTCGAACGCAACCACTCCAACCATACGCGGCGCGCCACGGAAACGAAGTACCACAACGGATTTCCAACGTAACTCTCCTTAATCTCCGGCAGCTTGAGCGTCACGCGGTTGACGGTCTCGTCCGCCAGTTCCTCAGCATCCGAACAGCCTTTTTTCAACAGGATTTTGATGAGACGGTCGCGGATTGCCTCGTATTTTCGGGCCGCCTCGTCGCGGGTCGGCCCTAACCAATCCAGTAAACCTTCGAATAGTTCGGAAGTGATTTCCCGATCCGTCATTAGATCTTTGGGAGGAACGCGTAAGACAAGATTCGGAAACGGCGGCGAGACAATAACCCATCGGTCTTTCGTTATCAATCCCCTGCTCGATACCTCCCTTGCGGCTCCTATTGACACTCTATATGAGCACAGTTAATATCTCCTATCGAACATCGATAGGAGAAACGATGAAGGACAAGAAAAACGATCTCCTTCAAGGCACGCTCGATCTGCTGGTGCTTAAGTCGCTCGCGCTCGGCCCGTTACATGGGTTGGGCGTCTCGGATCGCATCGGGCAAATCACGCAGGGCGCCTTTAAGGTAAAACCCGGTTCGCTGTTCCCTGCCCTTCATCGCCTTGAAGAAGCCGGCTGGCTTAAATCGAGTTGGGGCGAGTCTGAAAATAACCGCCGCGCCAAGTATTACCGCCTGACCAAAGCCGGCCAACGCCAACTCAAGGTCGAAACTGACGCGTGGCAGCGTATCTCAGTGGCGATTACCACCGCGCTCGAAGCAACTTAGAAAGGAGTGCCCATGCCGCTACTGCCTCGCATCGCCAGTCTCTGGCGCAATCTCTCCGACAAAGAGAACGTGGATCGCGAACTCGCGGACGAGATTGGCGCGCACGTCGAATTACTTACCGAGACCAAAATCAACGAAGGTCTGAGCCCTGAAGAGGCGCGTCGCGCCGCGCTCGTCGAGCTGGGAGGAATCGAACAGGTAAAAGAGAGCGTGCGCGAAGTTCGGCACGGACGGCTTCTCGAAGACCTGGTGCAAGATGCTCGTTACGCTTTTCGGAGTTTGCGCAAGCATCCCGGCTTTACCCTCGTCGCGATACTCACGCTGGCGCTCGGCATCGGCGCGAACACCGCCATCTTCAGCGTAATCAACGCAGTGTTGTTGCGGCCGTTGCCCTACGCAGAACCCGACCGGTTGGTCGTGCTGCTGGAAACAATTTCTGAAAGGCCGATCGGAGTCTCGTATCCAAACTTTGTCGATTGGCGGAATCAACAGAGCGTGTTTGAGAACGTTGCTGCGGTGCGTCAGCGAGAGAGTTTCAATCTTACAGGCGAAGGCGAAAGCGAACGTCTGCAAGGCCGGCTTGTCTCAGCCAATTTTCTTTCGACGCTCGGTGTAAAGCCGGTCCTCGGACGTGATTTTGTTGCCGAAGACGATCGTCCCGGCGCCGCCCCTGTTGTCATGCTGAGCCACGCGCTTTGGCAACGACGATTCGGTAGCGACGCGCGTGTCGTCGGGCGACAAGTCACTCTCAACCGGCAGAGCTTCACGGTTATCGGCGTTACACCGGCGGATTTTCAGTTTGGCGTCGACGCTGACGTGTCTGTACCGATTGGCCTTTCCGCGGAAAGATTCAGCGCGCGTGGTAGAGACCCGGGCGTTGACGCAATGGCGCGAATCAAACCAGCGATTTCAATTGATTCGGCAAACGCGGAACTCAACACAATCGCTGCGCGTCTCGAACAGCAGTATCCCGAGACCAATAATGGACGCCGAGTTAGACTCAATTCGTTAACGGAAAGCATTGTCGGTGATATTCGTCCAACGCTGCTGACGCTGCTCGCTGCCGTGGGTTTGGTTCTGCTGATCGCCTGCGCGAATGTAGCAAACCTCCTGCTCGCACGGTCTGCCAGACGTCAAAGAGAGATCGCAATTCGAACCGCACTCGGCGCCGCACGATCGCGGATTCTTCGCCAACTGTTCACCGAGAGTCTGATACTCGCAATCGCCGCAGGCATCGCCGGTTTGCTGCTCGCAATCGGGGGTACGAGTTTGTTGTCGGCGTATTTGCCTGAGGGCGTTCCACGCATTCGCGAGATCAGCACGGATGCTTCGGTGCTGGCGTTCACTTTAGGCGCGTCAGTTCTGACAGGCGTGTTGTTTGGGCTCGCGCCGGCGTTACAGACTTCAAACCCGGCGTTGACAGAAACTTTGAAAGAGGGTGAGCGCAACTCGTCTCCCGGTCATAATCGCACCGGAAAGATCCTCGTCGTTACAGAAGTAGCGCTCACACTGGTCCTGCTTGTCGGCGCTGGACTGCTGGTGAAGAGTTTCTGGAGATTGATGCAAGTAGACCCGGGATTCAATACTGAAAACTTACTCGCAATGCAGATCTCGGTTAACGCCGGTCCCGATGAGGGTTCGAGAGTCGCTGCGTTTCTGGGCCAACTGCAACAACGCGTCAAACAGTTGCCGGGAGTTCAGTCCGTCGCTGTTTCCAACGGCCTTCCGTTCGAAGGAGCAAACCACCCGTCTTTCGTGATCGACGGACAAGCGCCGCCAGAACCGGGCCATGAACCGAACGCGATTCTTTACATCACCAGTCCGGACTACTTCGACACTCTGCAAATCAACCTGTTGCGTGGACGCACGTTTTCTTCGCAAGACACGCCCGGTACGCCTCCGGTTGTGCTCATCGACGAGGTCTTCGCGCGGCAGTACTTTCCGAATCAGGATCCGCTCGGCAAACGTTTGAAGCAAACTGGTTCAGACGAGAGCCGCGAGATTGTAGGGATCGTGCGACACGTCGAACATTTGAATCTCGAAGGTGACAGCGCGTCAAGCGCTGAGGTTTACAGTGCGTTCAATCAAATTCCGCTTGAAAGGCTTCCGCGATTCGTGCGGCGCGTGAATTTGCTCGTGCGAACGACAGTCGATCCGTTGAGTTTGGCGCAACCGGTGCGCAACCAGATTGCCGCGTTGGACAAGGACCAGGCCGTGTTCAACGTTCGCACGATGGAGCAGGTGTTGGCGCGATCTGTTTCCGCTCGGCGGTTCTCGATGATCCTGTTGTCAGTTTTTGCGGTGCTGGCGCTGGTTCTCGCGGCTGTCGGAATCTATGGCGTCATCTCCTACTCAGTCGCGCAACGCACGCGTGAAGTGGGTATACGAATGGCGCTTGGGGCGCAGACAACTGACGTACTGAAATTGGTGGTGCGCGACGGGCTGAGGCTCGTGGTGATCGGTATTGCTGTTGGACTTGTCGGAGCGTTTATTTTGACGCGGTTGATGACGACGTTGCTGTTCGGTGTGACTCCCACTGACGCGGTCACGTACGGCACAGTCGCGCTTGCCCTCGTCGGCGTCGCGCTCGCCGCCTGTTACATCCCCGCGCGCCGCGCAGCAAAGGTTGATCCGTTAGTCGCGTTGCGCTTTGAGTGAGCGCTTAGGTCGAAGGAGGTCCTTTTCTGCGCAGTTTCTGTCGGCTCTCCGAGCCTAACCATATTTTCTTCACATGATCCAGAGGCTGCGCGCTTCGCGCTTGCCACTGGCTACCCTATGCCGCGCCTTCGGCGCTCCGAACCGGCAATCCATTTCTCACCGGCGTTCGCAAAAGTAGCAGAGCGCCGGAGGCGCGTTGAGAGGGTAGCCAGGGGCGAGTGCGAAGCGGAGCGGAGCACGCTGCCCCTGGATTGCTTCCTTAAAAGACGGCAAGCCCTGAAAGGGCGTCAGACACAGTGGCAACCCTATGCCGCGCCTTCGGCGCTCCAAACCATTCGTTCCCCACTGATGGACCGCTACTTACCGGAATCCATGTGCCAACCGACATTAACCAACGCGTCACCACGCCTGACGAACATTTCCGTCGCGCGGCCGCTGGCGATTGAGCGCTTGCCATTCATCTCCGTTTCATAAACGTAAGTGGTGTAGACGAGCACCGTATTGCCGTAAACCTGTATCTCAGTTTTCGGAAACTCCAGCCGCACCAATTTTCCGCCACTGTCCGCAAACCCTTTCGCACTCGCGAAAACTGCGGCCCGATCGGACCAATCCTCACTGCCGTTATCGATCGCGATCACCTCTTCCGGCACCAACTTCTCCAACGCGGCCCGATCATTCGCAAACCACGCGCGCCACACTGCTTCACGCGCCGCGAGTATTCGTTGACGAATCTCAGGCGTGATCGTCATCGGTTTCGTCATCTGCTCGGCGCGCCACTCCGGATCGATCACTGTGTGCGAAGCAACCTGAATCCAATTTCCTTTCCGTTTCGCGTAGACGTCCATAATCCGAAAACGCCGCAGCGTGATCCCACTTCTTCGAAACTCGCCAAAGAACGAAGCTACTGCCAACTCCGGACTGTAAAACTGGACGTCGAAATCGTCGACTTTATAAGTCGTTCCGGCCGGAAAATAAGGACCACTCTTCGGCTTATTGGCAGGTCGCGGCCACTCGATCCCATTCGACTGCATATACTCGTCGATCCCTTTGATCGGCGTGCGCGAACCTTCGAGAAACCCGCGCCAGTCTTCGGAATGTGTCGCGAAGATCTTGTCTTCGTCGCCGTCGATGAACGCCTGGAAGATGCTTTCGATGTGCGCGC
>DASZDV010000277.1:0-2152 GCA_035941575.1 Pyrinomonadaceae bacterium | reverse complement strand
GATCTGCCGCACAAAGACCTGAGACGCGCGCGTGCCGCGGCGCTTTCCATGATTCCGACTTCGACGGGAGCGGCCAAAGCCGTCGCGCTGGTGTTGCCGGAGTTGAAAGGCAAGTTTGATGGGATCTCGGTGCGTGTGCCGACGCCGAATGTTTCCCTCGTTGACGTGGTAATGGACCTCGAGACGGACACGACGGCTGAGGATGTGAATCGGGCGTTTAAGGATGCGGCGAATGAAGAGTTGCGCGGCATTCTCGCCTATTCCGAAGAGCCGCTCGTGTCTATTGACTTCCGAGGCAATCCAAACTCGTCGATCGTCGATGCTGAATACACCAAAGTGATCGGCGGGCGCATGTTGAAGGTACTTTCATGGTACGACAACGAGTGGGGTTATTCGTGCCGCGTGCGCGATCTCATCAAGTACATCGCAGGGAAAGGGCTGTGAAGATTGCCGATTGCCCATTGCCCATTTCCGATTGGACCTTTTGTGCTTCTTTGTGGCTAAACTTTCGATAAAAGATCTACAGCTCAACGGCCAGCGCGTCTTCATCCGTGTAGACTTCAACGTGCCGATTAAGGACGGCAAAGTTGATGACGACTCGCGGATCACGGCCTCGCTTCCGACAATCAAGTATGCGATCGACCAGGGTGCGCGTGTGATTCTCGCGTCGCACCTTGGCCGTCCAAAAGGTCAACGCGACGAGAAGTACAGTTTGCGACCTGTTGCTGAACATCTTTCCGAGTTACTCGAGAAACAGGTCGCGTTCGCTGACGACTGCGTCGGCGAAACGGCGCAGAAGGCTGTCGCAGCGTTGAAAGATGGCGACGTGGTGTTGCTGGAAAATCTGCGTTTCCATCCTGAAGAAGAAAAGAACGATGAGAACTTCGCGAAGCAGTTGGCGGAGTTGTGTGATGTTTACGTCAATGATGCGTTTGGCACTGCGCATCGTGCGCATGCCTCGACTGTCGGGATCACGCATCACGTGCCGAAAGCAGCGGCTGGGTTTTTGATGCAGAAAGAGCTCGAGTATCTCGGGCGAGTAATCAACAATCCGGAGCATCCCTTTGTCGCGATTCTCGGCGGCGCAAAAGTGTCAGACAAGATTCCCGTTATTAATGCGTTGATCGATCGCGGCGTGAACAAGCTTTTGATTGGCGGCGCGATGGCCTACACGTTTTTGAAGGCTGAAGGTTTTACGGTTGGTAAGTCGTTGGTTGAAGACTCGATGATGCAGACTGCGTTGGAGATCAAGAAGCGCGCTGAAGAGAAGGGAATCGAGTTTTTACTGCCGACGGATCACCAGGTGGTTGATAGTTACGAGCCGATCAAGGGAGAGAAGATCGTCGCGAAGACGATACCGATCGAGTTTACGAATATCGGTTTGGCCGGAATGGACATCGGCGTCGAAACGGTTGGGCATTTTGCGGGCGCACTGAAGGACGCGCGCACGATCATTTGGAATGGTCCAATGGGCGTGTTTGAAGAGCCGCCATTTGATCAGGGAACGATTGGCGTTGCGAAGGCAGTGGCTGAAGCTGCTGATCATGGTGCGACAGCGATCGTTGGTGGTGGCGATTCAGTTGCGGCTGTAACGCGCGCAGGCGTTGCCGATCGCATCACGCATATTTCAACTGGCGGTGGCGCGACGTTGGAGTTTTTGGCGGGCGACGAGCTGCCGGGTGTCGCGGCTTTATCTGAAAAATAGGGCTTTACCTTTGGTTCTTAATTCCTGTCCTCTTCTTACGTATGCTTGGTGAACGATGCGCAAACCCGTAATCGCCGGAAACTGGAAAATGTACAAAACGCTCAGCGAGTCGGTTGACACTGCGCTGGCGTTGAAACCCCTGGTCGCGAACGCGAACCACTGCGAGGTCGTCATCGCGCCTGTTTTCACCGCGCTGAAAACTGTGTGCGATCGTCTCGAAGGTTCAAACGTGAAGGTCGCGGCGCAGGATTGCTCGACTGAAAAAGAGGAAGGCGCGCACACGGGCGAGGTTGCAGCTTTCATGCTGCGCGACGTGGGTGCGAGGTTTGTGATCGTTGGACACTCAGAGCGCCGGCAGTTTTACGATGAGACCGACGAGATCGTGAACCGCAAGGTGCAAGCGGGGTTAGCGTCGGGCTTGACTGTGATTATGTGCGTGGGCGAAAT
>DASZDV010000276.1:0-4236 GCA_035941575.1 Pyrinomonadaceae bacterium | reverse complement strand
TGTCAGATCAGACGGTCAACTGATCAAAGACAACCTTGATGGAACGTTTGACGTTCGCGCGCACGTGGTCTGTTCTTCAGGCACGTATGTGAGAACGCTGGCAGAGGACTTCGGAAAGCGTTTGTCTGTTGGCGCACATTTGGCTGAGTTGCGTCGCACGAGAGTCGGTAACTTCCGCCTTTCCGATGCGTTCACGCTCGACAATTTGAAGACGAGTTTTGCTGAAGAAGCGCTTGGTGCGTTGCTGGTGCCTCCCAATGCAGCGCTCTCCACACTCCCTTTCGTGCATCTAAGCGGGCAGGACGTTCGTAATGTTCGTCATGGAAGGGAGATAAAGGTCGAGGGATCTGATTGGGCGGATGGCGAAAACGTAAAGATGTGCGATGTGGATGAGCAGTTGATAGCCATTGGTCGCTACGATGCTGGTGCGCGGCTTCTTCACCCACACGTAGTGCTTTCGTGAAAATAAGCATTGACTTGGGTACTTAACCCCTGTGGTATACTGCAATCCCAAGGAAGCGCCCATAGTCGCTTCCAGAAATGCTTCCCTCCGCGAAGGTTCCGTTGACACGCTCATTGAGAACTGATGCTTCGAGGACGCAGCTCACGCTTACGCGCGCGTGAGGCGTATCACGAGGTAGTAACCAAAATATCCAACCGCATTTCCCTGACTCGTGCGGTTGTTTTACAAAGCGTGGCCTCTCCCCACACGCTGTCCAATGCGCGAAAGCCGAAGAGGTTTCAAAGGCTATGCAAGAGACGGATAGCAACAAAGGATTCAATATAAGTGAACGTTTGGAAGATCTGCGCCGCGAGCACGAAGCGCTTCGCTGGGAAGGAACTTTCCGCGACTACTTCGAACTGGTAGCGCAGAACCCGCGCATTGCCCAACTCTCGCACGCGCGAATCAACGACATGGTGCACGCCGCCGGAATCGAGCGGCTGAATGAGGGCACGCAGCACGAAGTCCTTTCCTACAATTTCTTTGCATCCGAACTCTTCGGCATCGAAGAACCCATCGCCAGAATCGTCGAGTATTTCAAGTCAGCCGCGCAGCGCCTCGAAGTACGCAAACGAATCCTGTTGTTGATGGGCCCCGTCGGCGGTGGCAAGTCGACAATCGTCAACATGCTCAAGCGCGGACTCGAGGATTGGACCAAAACATCCGGCGGAGCAGTCTACGCCATTAAAGACTGCCCGATGCACGAAGAACCGCTTCATCTCATTCCGCATCAACTCCGAGCCGAGGTCGAGAAGCATTACGGCATTTACATCGAAGGCGATCTGTGCCCGCAGTGCCGCTATTCACTCGAAAAGAACTACGGCGGACGGCATGAAGACGTGAAGGTCCATCGTGTGGTCTTCTCTGAAAAGGAACGCGTCGGAATCGGCACGTTCTCGCCGAGCGATCCGAAGTCGCAGGACATTACGGAACTTACCGGCTCGATCGATCTTTCAACCATCGGTGAAGTAGGCGTTGAATCAGATCCGCGTGCCTACCGATTCGACGGCGAGTTGAACATTGCCAACCGTGGTTTGATGGAATTCGTCGAGATGCTGAAGGTTGACGAGAAGTTTCTCTACAGCCTGCTCACACTCTCGCAGGAACAGAGCATCAAGACCGGCCGCTTCGCGATGATTTACGCTGACGAAGTAATCCTCTCGCACTCAAATGAGAACGAGTACATCGCGTTTGCCGGCAATCGCAAATCCGAAGCACTCCAGGACCGCATCATCCTGGTGAAAGTCCCCTACAACCTGCGCGTCTCGCAGGAAGAGAGAATTTACGACAAGCTGTTGCACCAGTCTGAAGCGTTGCGCAACGTTCACCTGGCGCCGAACACGTTGAAAGTTGCGGCCATGTTTGCAGTCATGACGCGACTCGAAGAGCCGAAGCGCCAGAACGTGGACATCGTCAAGAAGATGAAGCTTTATGACGGTGAAGACGTCGAAGGTTACAAGTCGAAAGACGTGCGCGAGCTGAAAGAAGAGACGGTTCGCGAAGGCATGGACGGAATCTCACCGCGGTACATCATCAATCGTCTTTCGAGTGCGCTCGTCCGGGACGGCGTGACTTGCATCAACCCGATCGACGCGTTACGAGCCATTAAAGACGGTTTCGAACAGCACACAGGCATCAGCGGCGAACAACGTGAGCGATACATGAATCACATTTCGCAGGCGCGTAAGGAGTACGATGAGCTTGCGAAGATCGAAGTACAGCGCGCTTTCGTTTACTCGTTTGAAGAGATGGCCCGCACGATGTGCAACAACTATCTCGATAACGTGGAAGCCTTCTGCAACAAGGAACGAATCAAGGATCCGATTACGGAAGAGGAGATGGATCCTGACGAGCAGTTGATGCGTTCCATCGAAGAGCAGATCGGTATCTCAGAGAACGCGAAGAACACCTTCCGGCAGGAGATACTGATTCGCATCTCGTCTTACGCGCGCAAAGGCAAGCCGTTTGAATACAACTCGCACGAACGCTTGAAAGAAGCGATCGAGAAGAAGATCTTTGCTGACTTGAAAGACGTCGTAAAGATCACCACTTCGGCGAAGACGCCCGATCCGGATCAGTTAAGACGTATTAACGAAGTGGTAGATCGGCTGGTGAAAGAACACGGTTATTGTCCCGTGTGTGCAAATGAACTGTTGACCTACGTCGGCACGTTACTATCGCGTTAGTTACCAGGCCACAGATTTACGCGGAAATCACGGATCCAACCTAAAAGCTGATCTGTGTTGTCTGTGTAATCTGTGGCTTAAAGTATGGAGATGAAGAAACGCTACTGGATCGCCGGAACGGCCACGGCTTTCGCCACCGTTGCAGTTGCGACGAAGTTGTTAACGCGACCCCGCGACGCCGACTGGCGAAAGTATCGCAATGTTATCTTCCACTCCGACCACTCCCGGTTCGTGGAGGTCGACGGCATTCGTGTTCACTACCAGGAAGCAGGCGAGAAAACGAATCCTGTTCTGGTGCTGATTCACGGCTTTGCTTCGTCCACGTTGGTGTGGAGCAAAGTCTTTCTCAGCCTGGCGCAAGCGGGATTCCGAGTTATCGCGGTTGACCTTCTTGGGTTTGGTTATTCCGGAAAGCCGCGCAATGGCGAATACACGATCGCGGGGCAGGCTGCGTTGCTGATGGGGTTACTGGAACGGCTCGGTATTAAACGAGCAACTCTTATCGGCAGCTCATATGGCGGTGCAGTTGCCGCCACGTGCGCGTTGGACCATTCGCAGCGCGTTGAAAAACTGGTTTTGATTGGCACTGTGAACAACAACCAGCCGTTGCGCTACAAACTGATGCGCATATTTGGTTCGCCTGTTGTTGGCGACGTCGTATCACCGCTTCTGATTGGTTCGCGACGCTTACTGCGGAAGCGAATGAAGCGAGTTTACGATCGACACGCGTGGGTGCTCGATGAACGACGCGTTGATGCTCGTCACTTTCCGTTGCGTGCCTCAGCCACACAGCGCGCGATCATCCGCACGGTGCGTGCCTGGGACGCTGAACGGATATCGCGAGACGCGCATCTAATCCGGCAGCCGACCTTGTTGCTGTGGGGTGAAAACGATATTGAGATTCCGCTCGCAGACGGCGAACGGCTCCATCAGGAAATACCTGGTTCGCGCCTCGTGGTTTTCCTTAACTGCGGTCACCTGCCACACGAAGAGTATCCGGAAGCGTTTACCAGGGTGGTAACAGACTTTTGCGGGTAAAGAGTTATGTCAATTCAACGCAACGATTGGTCACTGCAACGCAAGGGCATAATCGATCAGGAGCGCCACAAGGATCGCGTCAAGGAAGCCATCCGCAAAAATCTCGGCTCGATCGTCTCGAACGAAGCGATCATTCTTTCCGATGGCAAGCGCACCGTCAAAGTCCCGATCAAAGCACTCGACGAATACAAGTTTCGCTTCAACTATCAAAAAGCAAAACACGTGGGCCAGGGCGATGGAAAGACTCGCGTCGGCGACGTGATTGCACGCGAGAGTCGACCGGGAAGTGGCCAGGGCTCAGGCCAGGCGGGCCAGGAAGCCGGCGCGGATTACTACGAAGCGGAAGTAAACATCGACGAGCTCGCCGCGCTGATTTTCGAAGACCTTCATCTTCCGTATCTTGAAGAGAAAGCAAAGCGCGCGGTGCAGTCGCGCAAGACCCAGTTCAACGAGATTCGTCGCACGGGCGTGATCGCGAACCTCGACAAGCGCCGGATGATTCTCGAAAAC
>DASZDV010000275.1:0-9609 GCA_035941575.1 Pyrinomonadaceae bacterium | reverse complement strand
TCCAGGTTGTACAATGACTCGATATTCGCATCCATTCGCTCTTCCTGGGAATCCGCGACGAACACGACGCCATCGACACCCTTGAGGATAAGTTTACGGGAAGCATCGTAGAACACCTGACCGGGCACGGTGTAGAGATGGAAACGAGTCTTGAATCCGCGCACGGTGCCGAGTTCCAGCGGCATGAAATCGAAGAACAGCGTGCGGTCTGTTTCTGTCGCTAAACTGATCAGCTTGCCGCGCGCCTGTGGGGCGGTCGAGTCGAAAATGTACTGCAAGTTGGTCGTCTTACCACACAAACCTGGGCCGTAGTAGACGATCTTGCAGTTGATTTCTCTGGAAGCGTAATTAATAAAGGTCATAGCGGATGCCGTCAGGTGAAAAGGCTATCAATGTCTTCGTCAGTAATTCCGGCGAAGGGGGAGTCGAGATCGTCCGTATCGCTGGAGGTAATTTCATCGAACAGGGCCGCGAGTTGCTGAGAAACTTGTTTACTGCGAAGCTTCACCAGTCCAAGGCTCGAACGGTCATCGAAAACCACTACCAGCAACAATCTCCCAACGACCGAAATGTGAATACTCTCCTTCTCGCCTTCGTGGGAGAGAGTCGGAAACTCTTTTTCGCCGATCAACTCAGCCATTCCTCCGGTCGCCGCGACATTGCCGGCGGCAAGCGAGGCAAGGCTGGTTGTGTCAAGATTTCCCACTTCCCCCTGGGAAGCGATCTCCTGACCGTCCTTGTCCACCAGAAAAACCACCTTCGCGGACGCGTCCATTCGTAAGCGAGCCAGGACAGCCTTTATTTGGTGGTATTGTTGCTCACGCAACAGGATCGGTGTATCTGCCATTGTGCGACTCTTTATTTGAAGGCCGGGGCGGGGATGCTAAATGGAGAGTGCAAGCTGAAACGCCACGTCGTGCAATCGCAAGCTTTAGAATCTAAAGAGGTAACTAACTCGGTTGGGGCTATTCGTCGAGGTGGATTAGGCCTCCGTAAGCCAAGACGCACTTTAACATAGCCAACAATGACCTTCAAGGTTTTTCTTTGTTGGTACTCTTAGACTTATCGACGGGTCAATAGACGGTGTAAAGCACCCGCAAATACTTGTCTCCGTTGATTTAGGAGCGCGTCTATGGTAAGCTCCGCGCAATTTCGCGGCTGCTCGCTAAAAGTGAGCAGCCTTTTGAGATTAAGCCCCATGAGTAGCAGTCTCGCAAAAGGCTTGCGTCGGTCAGCGGCACGCTCGAAGGCGAAGCGAGCGGCGGCTAAACCCGCGAAGCGCGTCGCCAAAGCCGCAACGGCGAGACCGAAGGCAAAGCGAGCTAGCGCAGCGAAATCGCCGGCCCGCTCCCTCGCCCGAAAGCCCGCCAAAGCCGCAGCCAGGAAAGCAGCAACCAAGCCAAAGCAGGTAACGAAAGCTAAGAAAGCCGCGCCGAAAGCCGCGCCGAAAGCCGTGCCGAGGCCGCTGGCTCGTAAAGCTGCAACTGCAAAGAAGCCTCCGGTATCGGGAGTCAAAAAGACTCAGAAGCTCGCGGCCGTTCGCGCAGTTCGACCCACGCCCGCGTCGGCTCCACCACGTCAGCCAACTCAGGATGAGTCGGCGGCGTTGGGAGCGTTCGAACGCGCGCATAAAGAATTCGTGCGAGGCCGGTTCGCTGAGGCGCGTAACCAGTTTCGAGTTCTCGTTGATAAGTACTCGCAGGTTTCGGAAGTGGCGGCCCGCGCGCGGACGTACCTGGCAATCGCCGAATCGCGGCTGCGAACCGAAAGCATGCTGCCGCGCGACGCCGACTCGCTGTACGACCGAGGCGTTATCGAATTGAATCGAGGCGAATACGTTGCAGCTCAAGAGATGTTTGAGCGCGCTCTCAAACGTGAACCGGAAGCGGCACATATTCACTACGGCCTGGCCGCAACTCGCGCCCGGCTTGGATCAATCGATCTCGCTTTGGAATCACTCCAGCGGGCGCTCGACCTGCAACCCAATCTTCGTGTGCGTGCGCAGCACGACCACGATCTGAACCCACTACGTAACGACCCCGACTTCGACCGGCTGATCTTCAGCAACCCCTCCTAAGCAGAGTCCAACTTTGAGTCTCTGGGTATTCCCCTGTTCCGCGCGCTTGTGTGGTGAGCCACAGACAACACGGATTAAGGTATGATTCCTTCGGTGGAGAACAGACCAACAACTGGTGGTCAAAACCTTGTCGCGATGGGCGGCGGCACAGGCCTTTCTACCCTCCTTGCAGGTTTGAAGAGGCGAGTCGGCAAAGGCAACGGTTCCATTTGGATCGAAAACCTTTCCGCCATCGTCACTGTCTCTGACGACGGAGGCAGCTCCGGACGACTGCGCGACGAGTTGCAGATGTTGCCGCCTGGGGACATTCGCAACTGCATGATCGCGCTCTCCGAAGACTCCAGTTTATTGTCGAAACTCTTTCGTTATCGTTTCCGCGGCGATGGAGAACTCGGCGGTCACAGTTTTGGTAACCTGTTTTTGGCCGCGTTAACTGAGGTCACGGGCGACTTCACCGAAGCTGTTCGGCTCTCGTCAGAAATTCTGGCCAGCAAAGGACACATCTTTCCGGCCACGATCAGCGACGTTAGGCTCGTTGCGGAACTCGAAGACGGATCTGTCGTAAGCGGCGAGACGCGCATCTCCAAGTCGGCACAAGCGATACGTCACCTACGCCTCGAGCCGGAGCAGTGCCTGCCGTTGCCCCAGGTGCTGCGTGCGATTCGCGGCGCTGACATCATTACGGTTGGTCCGGGTTCACTCTACACAAGCATCCTGCCAAACCTGCTCGTGGCGCAGGTCGCGCGCGTCATCGGTCAAACTCAAGCGACGAAGATCTTCGTGAACAACCTGATGACACAGCCCGGTGAGACCGACGGCTATTCGGCCCGGGCGCACCTGGAAACGGTCAAGAAGTACGCTCCTGAAATTCACTTTGATTTCGTCATTGTTAATGATCGGCGCATCAGTCCGGAACAGGCCGAACGCTATGCTGCTGAAGGCGCCTATCAGATCGGCATCGACGATGCGATTGAAGACGTCGTTGACCAAACTACGGAAATCGTGCGGGCCGATCTCCTCTACGCCGGTGAGAAGGTCCGCCACAACGCGGATCGACTGGCTGAAGTCGTTCTCGCCTGTCGCGAGCGCGCGCAATCGGAAGCGACTGTAAGTTGGCTATGAGCTCAGAGAGACCACTAAACGTACTCGTAATGGCTGCGGGCCTCGGCACGAGGATGAAATCCAGGCGCGCCAAGGTGCTGCACGAGCTCGCCGGCCGTCCGTTGATTGCACACGTGGTGAGAACAGCACAGTCGCTGGATCCGGAAACGATCTTGGTCGTCGTTGGGCATCAGGCGGAAGAAGTCGAACAGGCAGCACTGGCCGAGGTCGGTGAGCTTGCGTCGTTTGTGGTTCAGGAGAAACAGCGCGGTACGGGTGATGCCGTTGAGTCGGCGCGAGCGCGGTTCGAAGCGACGGATTCGCTTGTGCTGGTGTTGTCCGGCGATGTGCCGTTGATACGCGCCGAAACGTTGCGCAACTTGATCCAGCATCATCGCGCGACCGGCGCGGCGTGTTCGATACTTGCTGTTCGACTCGAGAACCCAACCGGCTATGGAAGAATCGTCCGCGACGAGCAGGGCAACTTTCAAAAGATCGTCGAACAGAAAGATGCGACGGAAGAAGAACGAAAGGTGCGGGAGATCAATTCCGGCATCTACTGTTTCGAAGCCGCAGACTTGTTCCGGGCGTTAAAGCGCGTCGAACCAAAGAACGAACAAGGCGAGTATTACCTGACTGACGTCGCCGAGATCATTCTGTCGACGGGTCGAAAGGTTGAGGTGTTTACACACAGTGACCCGCGCGAGGTTTCGGGAATCAACACTCGCGCGGAGCTCGCTGAGTTTGAAAACCTGTTGCGCCGCAATGCGATTCGCCGGCTGATGATCGAAGCCGGCGTGACGTTTATCGATCCATCGCACGCCTACATCAGCCCAGAAGCAGAAATTGGCCGCGACTCGATTATCTATCCTGACGTGACGATTGAAGGTAAATCGGTGATTGGCGACAACTGTGTGATTCGCGCCGGCGTGCGTATTACAAACTCGCGCCTCGGAGACAATGTCACAGTCAAAGACCATTCAATCATTGTCGATTCAGAGGTCGCGTCAAACTGTTCCGTCGGACCCTTCGCACATCTGCGTATGAACGCGACCCTGGAAGAGAAAGCCACGGTCGGGAATTTCGTTGAAGTGAAGAAGTCGCGTCTAAAGCGAGGCGCGAAGGCGATGCATCTAACGTATCTGGGCGACGCCACAATTGGCGAACGCACCAACATTGGCGCGGGCACGGTGACTTGTAATTACGATGGCGTCCGCAAGCACGAAACCGTGATCGAAGATGATGTTAAGATCGGTTCTGACACGATGCTGGTCGCGCCGGTGCGTGTCGGTTCGCGCTCGGTGACAGGCGCCGGATCGGTCGTGACTAAAGACGTGCCGCCTGATTCGCTCGTCGCGGGCGTTCCCGCCGAATTAAAGAAGAAGTTGAAATAGATAGGACACGCTATTGCGCGAAACGCAACGTAGGGATTGGTGTTCGTAGTTGAAACTTAGGAGTTAAAACCAAAGATGTGTGGAATCGTTGGTTATGTGGGTAACAAGCAGGTCGTGCCGCTGATTATCGACGGCCTGCGAAAGCTTGAGTACCGCGGCTACGACTCGGCGGGCATCGCGGTCGTCAATGAGCGCCACGAGCTCGAGATCCGTCGCGCCGAAGGCAAACTGCGCAATCTCGAAGAGACGATTCGACTGAGTCCGATTGACGGCACCTACGGCATCGGCCACACGCGCTGGGCCACTCACGGACGTCCTACGGAAGAGAATGCGCACCCGCATCGCGACTGCACCGGCCGCGTTGTCGTGGTCCACAACGGCATCATTGAAAACTACCTGCAATTAAAAGAACGGCTGCGTAAAACCGATCATCGTTTCGTCACGGAAACCGACACTGAAATCATTGCGCACCTGATTGAGGAACACCTCAAACAGCACATCTCTTTCGAAGAGGCCGTACGCTCAGCAGTGTCGGAACTGCGCGGTATCTTCGCATTGTCGATCATTCACGCTGACGAACCCGACACGATCGTTGCGGTGCGCCAGGGGCCTCCTGTCGTTATCGGTCTCGGCGATCGAGAGTTCTTTGTGGCCTCCGATATTCCTCCGATTCTGCACCACACGCGCGACGTGTTTTTCCTCGGCGACGGCGAGATTGCTGTCATTACGAAAGATGCGGTGCGCGTCACTGACTTCGAAGGCAACTCCGTGCAGCCCTCGATCCAGCGAATCACCTGGGACCCGATCATGGCGGAAAAAGGCGGCTTCAAGCATTTCATGCTCAAGGAGATTTATGAGCAGCCGCGTTCGGTCCGCGACACAGTACAGGGACGAATCTCGTTGGACAGCGGCCATGTGTTTCTCGACGAGATGTCGAATCTAACCGAAGCGGATTTCAAACGTTTTTCATCGATCAAGATCGCGGCCTGTGGCACATCGTGGCACGCAGGGCTCGCGGGCAAGTACATGATCGAACAACTCGCGCGCGTGCCGGTTGACGTCGATTACGCGTCGGAGTTTCGTTACCGCGATCCGGTGATGGATGAGAACACGTTGTTGCTCGTGATCTCGCAATCGGGTGAAACCGCCGACACGATTGCTGCATTGCGTGAAGCGAAGGAACTCGGCTCGAAAGTGCTGGCAATCTGTAATGTGCAAGGTTCGATGATCGTGCGTGAAGCTGACGGTACGATACTCACGCATGCCGGGCCGGAGATTGGCGTGGCGTCAACGAAGGCTTTCACAAGTCAGATGGTGGCGTTGTATCTGCTTGGGTTGTATCTGGGGCAGGTTCGTGGCGCGCTGTCGGACGAGCAGGCGCGCTTTCACGCACAAGAACTGGCAGAACTGCCGGTTAAGCTCGAACACCTGCTGAACAACTCGGATAGCATCGAAGAGCTTTCAAAGGAATTTTTCCGCTCGACCGATTTTCTGTATCTAGGACGCGGCATCAACTTTCCAGTCGCGCTTGAAGGCGCCTTGAAGTTGAAGGAGATCTCTTACATCCATGCTGAGGGATATCCTGCGGGCGAGATGAAGCATGGACCAAACGCGCTAATTGACGAACGTCTGCCGGTGTTGTTCATCAATACTCGTGAAGAAGGAAATCGCGCTTCGGAGTTACGCTACGAGAAGACGCATTCGAACATCGTTGAAGTTAAGGCGCGTGAAGGGATCGTGATCTCGGTGTTGACGGAAGGCGATACGATGTCGTCAGTGGTTTCGGATCACGTGATCGAGATTCCTGCGTCGAGCGATCTACTCTCACCGATACTTTCCATAATTCCGCTTCAACTGCTCGCTTACCACATTGCCGTGCGACGCGGATGCGACGTGGACCAGCCACGCAATCTGGCGAAGTCCGTCACAGTGGAATAGTTCCGTTCGTCTGACAAAAAACTCCGCGGCCGCCCGGGCGGCCGCGCCCCCTCGGGGACAAACGGCAGCGGGCACTACTTTCCCCACGCGTGCCTCGCGCATCGCCGTTTGGCCCCCACTTCCACTAAACGCGCATTGTGATGAGAAAAAGGGTCGAGGATTTGTGGTCTTTCGTATGAGCTCTTTGAACTCAGCCTATTAGTCCTTTGGACTCAGTAGTTGCTGCCGCTCGTGCGCGAGTAGTCTCTTCTTCCGCTCCAGGCCCCAACGATAACCGCCCAAACTGCTGTCTTCACGCACAACGCGATGACACGGAATGACAAGCGCCACCGGATTCGTCGCACATGCACGGCCAACCGCACGAACCGCACCCGGTTTGCCCAATGATTTCGCGACATCGCCATACGAAACTGTTTGCCCGTACGGAATCATCCGCAACTTCTCCCACACCTGACGTTGAAACGCAGTGGCGCGAATATCGAGCGGTAAATCGAGATGCGGTTCGTTGTTTGTCAAATGGTTCAAAACCTTTTTCACCGTCGGCTGCAAATGTTTATCAACTCGTTCAATCGCAGCTTCAGGAAACTCGGAGCGCAAATCTTTTTCGAGTTCTGAATCGGTGTCGCCCATTCGCACCGCACAAACGCCCCGTTCCGTCACGGCCACCAGCAAACGACCAAGCGGTGATGGCGCGATCGTGTAATCGATCTTCACACCACGCCCGCCGCGGCCATACGTCGCGGGCGTCATGCCCAACTCATTTGCGGCCTGCGAGTAAATGCGACTGCTCGAGTTGAAACCAGAGTCATACAATGCGGTCGTCACTGATTCTCCCTTCCGTACGAGTTGCTTGAAATTGCCGAAGCGGCGCGCTGTCACATACTGGTGCGGAGTGATGCCCATCACGCGTTTGAACGTGCGTTGCAAATGAAAAGCGCTGACGCCGGTTTGAGCTGCGAGTTCAGCGAGTTTCACTGTTTCGCCTTCGCTCGAATTCAGGAGTTCACAAACGCGCTGCACCAGTGCTAACTGTGGATCGCCTGCGCTGTTGTTGTTTGGCTTGCAACGCAGGCAAGCGCGAAACCCTGCCGCTTCGGCTGCGTCAGGAGCATCGAAGAACGTAACTCGTTCACGGTGCGGGCGGCGCGATGGACACGAGGGGCGGCAGTAGATCTTCGTTGAGCTTACGCCAAACACAAAACGCCCATCGAAGCTAGCGTCCCTCGTTGCCACTGCGTGCCAAAGTCGTTCGTCCATTTCGAAGCGATTTTAGACCAGGGACGCAAACGAATCTATTCACTTCTTGCGATCAAACTGAATTTTGTCTCGCTTGCGCGGTGTGATTAAATGCAAGGCAATAGTGGATTCGGAACTCCTGTCACAATTAAACGACCAACAACGGGAAGCAGTACTTGCGACTGAAGGTGCGCTCCTCATTCTGGCGGGCGCCGGTTCCGGCAAAACGCGCGTCATTGCGCACCGCATTGCTTACCTGATCGCGGACAAGCACGTTCCCAGTTGGAATATTCTCGCGGTCACGTTCACCAATAAAGCGGCCGAGGAAATGCGACTTCGCGTGCAACGCCTGTTACGTGAGCGAGAGCGATCGAGTTTGCCGCTCGTCTCGACGTTTCACAGTCTGTGCGTGCGAATTCTGCGCCAGGACATCGAGAAGCTGAACGACAAGTACACACGAACGTTTACGATCTACGATCAGGACGATTCGTTGCGTTTGATAAAGCAGGCAATCAAAGAACTCGGTTATGACGAGAAGTACCTGGGCGCGCGTGCAACGCAGTCGGCCATCAGCTCAGCGAAAAACCGAGGCGAAGACACTGAAGCGTTTGCAGCACGCGCGGAGTACGTCGATGAGCGCCGCGCCTCGATGGCGCTGGTTTACAAGATGTACGAGGACCGCCTGCACGCGAATAACGCCCTCGATTTTGACGATCTGCTGATCAAAACCGTACGGCTGCTGCGCGACGTTGCGGAAGTCCGGGAGAAGTACAACAACAAGTTTCGCTACATCCTTGTCGACGAATACCAGGACACCAATTCCCTTCAATTCGCGCTCATCAGCTTGCTCACAGAAAAACAACAGAACATCTGCGTCGTGGGCGACGAAGATCAGTCGATCTACAAGTGGCGCGGGGCTGACATCAGCAACATTCTCAATTTCGAAAAGCATTTTCCGAACACGAAGACGATTCGACTCGAACAGAATTATCGCTCGACGCAGACGATCCTCGACGTGGCGGGCGCCGTCGTAAAACACAATCTCGAGCGCAAGGGCAAGAGTCTTTGGACCTCAAATCCGAAGGGTGGACGAGTTGGCTATTACCAGGCACTCGACGCGGAAGCGGAAGCACGATGGGTTGCCGGAAAGATTCTCGAACATCGCCGTGACGAGTTCGATTTGCGCTCCGCAGTGTTGTATCGCACAAACTCGCAATCGCGTGTGTTTGAAGAAGCCATGAGACGCGCGGGTTTGCCATACAACATCATCGGCGGCTTTTCGTTTTACGAGCGAATGGAAGTGCGCGACATCATTGCGTATCTCAAGTTGGCGTTGAATCCAAACGACGCCATCGCGCTGCAACGAGTAATCAACAGTCCGCCGCGTGGCATCGGCAAAACAACGCTCGACGAGATCGAACGACGTGCAAAGGATTACGAGCTCTCGCCGTGGGCAACGATTGCCGAGATCATTAAGAAACCTGAGAACCTCGGCACACGCGCGATCACTGCGCTAAGGAGCTTTCGTAAGATCGTGATGCGTCTCGGTCAAATGGCAGGGACCATCGATGCGGACGAAACGGCCGCGCTCCCGAGCGATTCTCCCGTCTCCGACGTCGTTCGCGCGGCAATCATCGACACCGGTTATGAAGCGTCGCTGCGCGGCGAAAGAACGGACGAAGCGGAAGGCCGTCTAGAGAACTTGCAGGAACTCGTTAACGCCGCCGTCGATTACGACGAACAAGGCCTTGAAGGCTTGCGCGAATTTATCGATCACTCAGCGCTTGTTTCCGATCAGGACGAGTACAAACGCGACGCACCGGTGACGTTGATGACGGTCCACTCGGCGAAAGGACTCGAATT
>DASZDV010000274.1:0-3044 GCA_035941575.1 Pyrinomonadaceae bacterium | reverse complement strand
ACAACTCCGATCAGGTTCGGTTCAGACGCAGCATCACGCGTGATGTTGTTTGCGATGAATCTCCAGTTGCAACCGGGCGAAACGGCGGCCGTTGTTACCGCAGACGCGGAAGATGCGAACCATAACACTTATCAACTAGCCGTCGAACACGTCGCTCCTCTCGCAGATTATCCGTGGGTTTCATCCGTCATAATCCGTGTCCCCCAAAACCTTCCGGCAACAGGCGACGTACTAGTCCGGCTCACCTACCGCGGCTCGTCAAGCAACCGCGTCCGCCTCGGCATTGGTCAGGTCGGCGGTGGACCACCAGACGACATCGGGGCCTCACCCACCCCCGGCACGCTCTTGCCGCTCAGCCCACCATCGTTCGCTGCAACAACCAATCTAACTTCAACAGACGTGCAGACGATCCTCCAACAAGCGGCTTCCGCAGCGGCGTCTCTCGGCAAAGCAGTAACGATCGTGATCACCGATCGTGAAGGAAACATTCTCGGTTTCTTCGCGATGAGCGGCGCGCCTGCAACCACGACGATTCGCAGTGTCGGCGCTGCCGGTCAGGGACTCGAAGGCACAGTCGCGCCGGCGGCAGAAGCAGCAACAGCGAAAGCCGCAACCGTCGCGTTTTTCAGCACCACGGGTAACGCGTTTTCAACGCGCACCGCCGGCTTCATCATTCAGGAACATTTTCCACCGGGAATCAGTTTTCGCGCCGGTGGTCCACTTTACGGCGTGCAGTTCTCTTCGCTTCCCTGCGGCGACATCAAGAAACCCTCCGCGCGTCTCGGGCTTTCCGGCGATCCCGGCGGTTTGCCGATTTATAAAGACGGTCTGGCCGCGGGTGGGATCGGCGTTGAAGGCGACGGACTTTACACCGTCGATCGGGATCCAACCGACAACGATCAGGCGTTTGAAGAATTGATTGCGGCGGCCGGAACCCGCGGCTTTGAGGCGCCCGCATCGATTCGCGGCGACAACATACTCGTCGACGGCATCAGGCTTCCGTTTACGAACGTGACCAATCCACCGGCGCCCACAAACAGCGCCAGTATCCTTGGTTCAACTATTACCCCACCGCCGGCGTCAGAATTCACTCCCCAGGTTGTTGGAGGCGTCGCCGGTGAAGTGAGCCCGCGATTCTTTCCGGTCATCGCAGGCACCGCGCCCGGCAGCAACGCACTGACCGCGCCGGAAGTGCAAACGATCATCTCGCACGCAGCACAACAGGCGAACATCACGCGCGCAGCGATTCGACAACCACTCGGCAGTAATGCACGCGTGACGATTGCTGTCGTCGATACCGCCGGCGTTGTGCTCGGCGTATTTCGCCAACAGGACGCGCCGGTCTTTGGTTTCGACGTCGCGGTCCAAAAAGCGCGCAGCGCTGCTTTCTTTTCGAGCGCAAATGCTGCAACGACGCTGCGAACTGCCGGGTTTGGCACTTACGTCGATCGCGCAATCGCTGATGGTTTGCGGTTCGACGGTGCGTTCGCATTCAGCGATCGCGCAATAGGTTTTCTGCATCGTCCGTTCTTTCCGGATGGAATTGATAACACCGCGGCTGGTCCATTCAGCACTGCGATCGGAAGCTGGAGTCCGTTCAATGTCGGGTTGCAGTTGGATCTTGTGCGCACAAACTTTCTCGCGGCGCTCAGTGGACCAGTCGCGTCGTGCACGTCGATTCCCGCGTTGGCGAATGGCATTCAGATCTTCGCGGGCAGCGTGCCGCTCTATAAAAACGGTGTGCTCGTGGGCGCGATCGGCATCAGTGGGGACGGCATCGATCAGGACGATCTAATCGCGGCTGCGGGTGCGAACGGCTTTTCGCCGCCCGCGGCGGTTCGTTCCGATCAAATCTTCGTGCGCGGCGTACGTCTGCCGTTTCTTAAATTCCCGCGGAGCCCGAATCTCTAACAGATGAAACATGCAACTCGCTGGTTAATTATTCTAATCACGCTGTTGATTGCGTTGCCTCTGACTGCCGGACGCTCGCAAAACCAGATCGCGCCGGCGCGACCAGCAGGAGTGTTGCGTTTGCGAGCGCGCGTGAAGCTTGGTGATTCGAACGCGTTGCGAGGACTCGCGCGCAAACGGTTCTTCCTGATTCATGGTTCACTCGAACAGAACCGCGCCGTCGTGGAAGCGATTGAACGTCAACCGCTTCTCACTCGTGATTGTTATTACACCAAGAACGGCGCGAGTCCGGCGCTGCTCAACTGGTTGAAGGAAGCAGACTGCGAATCCGTTTATTGCCGTGAAATCGAGCGGGAATTTGTTAGTGGTCCAAAGGCGGTGCCTGAATTTGCCACTGCCTTTGCGGCAAGTGAAAAAGAGTTTGGCAACTCGGCGACGGCTTTGAAGTGGTTGAGTACGAATTTGCCGGCGAGTCTGCGAGACGGTTTCTATCGAGATCGAAAGGGCGTGCTCGATGCGTTACTCAAACAGGCGCAGGCGAGTTCTGGCACGGCGGTGCAGTCGGTGATGACCGATCGGAACGGCACTGCGTTTTTCACTGACCTTGGACCAGGAACTTACGTTTTGTCGAATCTCGTGCCTGCGGAATTGGGCCAAACACTGGCGACTTGGAACTGCGAGGTCCAGATCAAACCGGACGATCTCGCCAGCGAGAAACCGTACCTGGTCTCAAATCGCAAAGACAAACTGGTTAAGTGTGTTGCTTTGGAAAAACCCGTTCCACCCTGTCCATGAACACAATCCTTAAAACATCTGTGTTCATCTGTGTCTGTCTGTGGCCCGTTTACGGCGCTCCCGACTACACCAAATTCTCCCACTCAACACCCAAACACAAGTCCGAATGCAACACCTGCCACAAACCACCGACAAAAAACTGGACCAAAGTCTCCCAATACCCCGA
Source organism: Pyrinomonadaceae bacterium (assembly GCA_035941575.1). Lineage (GTDB taxonomy): Bacteria > Acidobacteriota > Blastocatellia > Pyrinomonadales > Pyrinomonadaceae > PSRF01. The sequence continues at coordinate 172 of DASZDV010000274.1, read as the reverse complement.
CATCGCTGATTACCCGGATCACGACTCATGCGTGAGTTGCCATCGCGCCCAGTTTTTCCGCGGCGCGCGACCGCCGATCTGTTCCGTTTGTCATCTAAAGACATCTCCGCGTGACGACGCGCGTTACGCATTCCGTAAACCGGCTTCAAGTTTGCAGTTCGTGATCGAATTT
>DASZDV010000273.1:0-17041 GCA_035941575.1 Pyrinomonadaceae bacterium | reverse complement strand
GTGACATTGGTTCTTCTCCAAGAATTTTTAAGCTGTCGCAAACGCCTCGCGCGTCTGAAACTGCATCTGGTCGCCACTCGCCGACACTTTCACCGTTTGGCCCGGCACAATTTCGCCTTGCAGCAGTTTCACTGCCAGCGGGTTCTGAATGTGCGACTGGATCGCTCGTTTCAACGGACGTGCGCCGTACGTTGGATCGTAACCTTCGCGCATCAACAATTCTTTCGCGGAGTTGTCGAGTTCGAGGGTCACGTTTCTTTCTGCCAGCATTGCCCGCAGACGTTCGAGTTGTACGTCGATGATTTTCGCTATCTGCTCTCGCGAGAGTTGGTGGAATACGACGATGTCGTCGATGCGATTCAAAAACTCGGGCTTGAAGTGCAGGCGCAGCTCCTGCTGCACCGCTTCGTGCACCTGTTTCTCGTCGCCTTCCGCCGCCTGAATTTCACGGGAGCCAAGGTTCGACGTCATGATGAGCACGGTGTTTTTGAAATCGACCGTGCGTCCCTTCGAATCCGTCAAACGCCCGTCGTCCAGAATCTGTAACAGCACGTTGAAGACGTCCGTGTGCGCCTTTTCGATCTCATCAAACAGCACGACCGAATACGGCCGGCGTCGAACCGCTTCCGTAAGCTGACCGCCTTCTTCGTAACCGACGTATCCCGGCGGCGCGCCGATCATGCGTGCGACTGCGTGCTTCTCCATGTACTCGGACATGTCGAGACGGATCATCGCGCGCTCGTCGTCAAACAGAAACTCAGCCAGGGCTCGCGCGGTTTCGGTCTTACCAACGCCAGTTGGACCAAGAAATATGAACGAACCAATTGGTCGATTCGGGTCCTGCAATCCAGCGCGTGCGCGTCTCACCGCGTTTGCCACCGCGCCTAACGCTTCTTCCTGACCGATCACGCGGTGACTTAAGCGATCTTCCATCGTGACCAGCTTCTGCATCTCGCCTTCGAGCATTCGCGAAACCGGAATGCCAGTCCACTTGGCGACGACTTCGGCAACGTCTTCTTCGTCGACCTCTTCCTTCAGCATCACTTTTTCCTGCTGAAGAGTGGCGAGCTTGTCCTGCTCGGCTTTCAGTCGTCGTTCCAACTCGGGAATCGTTCCGTATTGAATTTCAGACGCACGCCCCAGATCGCCCGCGTTGCGAGCTTGATCGAGTTGCAATTTGAGCTGTTCGAGTTCGGCTTTCGCCGTTCGCATGTGCTCGATGGCTTCTTTTTCCGACTGCCACTTCGCTTTCATGCCGGAAGAAGTCTCTTTCAGATCCGCGATGCGCTGTTCGATCTCCTTCAGGCGCGTCTTCGACTTCTCGTCTTCCTCGCGTTGCAACGCTTGCCGCTCGATCTCGAGTTGAATGATCTCGCGTTCCAACTGATCGATTTCCTGCGGCAGCGAGTCGATTTCGATTCGCAAACGCGACGCCGCTTCGTCAATCAGGTCGATTGCTTTGTCAGGCAGAAACCGATCGGTGATGTAGCGGTTTGAAAGCGTCGCCGCAGCAACGATTGCCGAGTCTTTAATACGCACACCGTGATGCACCTCGTAACGTTCCTTCAAACCACGCAGGATCGCAATCGTGTCTTCCACGGTCGGTTCGCCGACGTACACGACCTGGAAGCGACGTTCGAGCGCCGCGTCCTTTTCGATGTGCTTTTTGTATTCGTTGAGTGTGGTCGCGCCGACGCAGCGAAGTTCGCCACGCGCGAGCGCCGGCTTTAACATGTTGGACGCATCGATGGCGCCCTCGGCAGCACCTGCGCCGACGAGTGTGTGCAACTCATCGATAAACAGAATGATTTGACCTTGCGCGTTTTCGATCTCTTTCAAGACCGCCTTGAGACGATCTTCAAACTCGCCACGATACTTCGCGCCCGCCAGCATCGACCCGAGATCGAGCGCGACCAGACGTTTGTTGCGAAGTGTCTCGGGCACGTCGCCGGAAACGATGCGTTGTGCAAGGCCTTCGACGATAGCCGTTTTGCCAACGCCGGGTTCGCCAATCAGAACGGGATTGTTTTTTGTACGCCGTGACAGGACCTGGATCGTGCGACGAATTTCGTCGTCGCGGCCGATGACGGGATCGAGTTTTCCTTTGCGCGCGGCTTCAGTGAGATCGCGCGCGTACTTCGAAAGCGCTTGATAGTTCTGCTCGGCGTTTTGATCTGTGATGCGGGAACCGCCGCGCATCTGTTCGATGACTTTGAGCAGGTCGTCTTTCTTGACGCCGTGCTGGCGCAGGATCTTTCCTGCTTCGCCGTCTTTTTCGCCCACAAGCGCCAGCAGCAGATGCTCGGTCGAAATAAACTCGTCCTGCATCTTGTCTGCCTGCTGTTGTGAAGCAGTGAAGATCTGGCTCAGGCGCGGACTGAAATATTGCGACCCGCCTTGCACGCGGGGAAAGCGCGCGACAGCCGCCTGTGTGTCGTTGAGAATGACGGCGACGTTGGCGCCGAGTTTGCCGAGTACTGGTCTAACAATACCTTCGGGTTGTTCGAGCATCGCGATCAGCAGATGCTCCGGCTCGACCTGCTGGTGTTGATTACGTTCAGCGAGTTCGATAGCGGACTGTATTGCTTCCTGACCGCGTAAAGTGAATTTGTCTAAACGCATACTGACTAGAACCTACAAAACTTCTTCTTCTAAAAAGAGCCGAACGGGCTCGCAATTCGCATCCCAAACTGCGACGAGCCCGCTCGCGATTCAGGCGTCGCTACGCGACGCGACCAAACATCCTCTGGTTCCCGGCGTTAAAACGCCGGGCTAAAGTCTCCCGACGCTACGCGTCGAACGTCATCTTCCTTACCGGACAACAGAGCACCTTACCTTCCGGCGGAAGCTTCTTTTGACTTGCCGGTGGTGTCGATCGTCTTGGGAGAGGCGCCGGCCTCCATGCCCTTGATTTCAATGCGACGAGCCTTGGTCTCCTCGCGCTTCGGCAACGTCACGCGCAGAACGCCGTTGTTGTATTCGGCAGTCGCGCCCTCTGCGGAAACAGTTTGAGGCAAAGTGAAAGAGCGGGTGAACGAACCATAGGAGCGTTCGACTCGATGATAGTTGTCGCTTTCCTCCGTCTTCTCAAACTTGCGTTCTCCACGCAGAGTGATGACGTTGTTCTCGATCGACAAGTCAAACTCTTCCTGCTTCATGCCGGGCAGTTCGGCCTCGAGCACGATCTGATCCTTGTTCTCGTAAATATCCACGCTGGGAGCCCACGCGCCACGGCCGATGCCCTCATCGTCGAAGCTCCGGGTTAGATTGGTCGAGAACAGACGGTTGACTTCTTCCTGCAGCGTCCGCAGGTCACGAAACGGGTCATAACGAACGATACTCATAACGGAAAATCTCCTCCTTATATCCTTGTATGGGTAACTCAAGCTTTAACGTAGCTGAGCGTGCCGTCATAATAAAGGTTGAGTGTGGTCTTGTCAAGCACGGGTGAGACGCACAATTTCGGCGGGATTGTAGCGCTACTTAGGACGTGATTGGTTGTTATTGGGCTACTGAGAGAGGCCGAAAAAGCGCTTGATAGCCGATAAAAGACCGGCTGAGGGGTCGCTGGCAGGGGCGGCGGAGTCCATCTGTGAGGCTAGACCCTGGCGGCGTTCGGCGATGATAAAACTCAGAGATTCGACCAGATCGGGGTTTGTATCGAAGACCCTTTTCATCGCCGCGTGGCCAATTTCCAAAACCTCAGTCTCCTCGAGTGCGACGACGTTGGCAGTCCGCGGCTCCCCTGTAAATAAAGCCATCTCCCCGAAAAAGTCGCCTTCATTCAAGGTGGCCACCGTCCGTGGACGACCATTTTCGTTAACTTGCACCCGGACACGGCCGTTGTGAACGACAAACATCGACGAGCCCGGGTCGCCGGCCCGGATGACCATTTCGCCGGGAGCGAAAACGTGCCTGACTGCAGCCTGCGCGAGCATGCCAGTCTCCTCAACCGAGAGAGGCGCAAAGATGTCTACTGCCGATAACCGTTCGGTGATCGCACCGCCATCGCCATCGCGTTGCGCCGCTGCGCCGCGCCGCTCAACCATAACGGTGCGCGTGGGGTAAGCGAAATTCAGACCGGCGCGCCGGAATGCGTACCAGATTCGTTGCCGCACGAGCGCGTCGGTGTCGTTGTACTTCGCATAGTCTTCGAGCCAGTACTTCACTTCATAATCGACGCCGTTGTCGCCAAGATTCCTGATCCGGACCACGGGCGTGACTTTGGTCGACACGTTCTCTGCCTCGCGCACCGCTTCGCGTACGACGTGGATCGTCTTCGCAGGTGAATCGGAGTAGAGGGTATTAAACAAGACAAGGCGTGCATTCAGGTTATCGCGCGGACAAACCTCGATCGGTTCGCGCGCGGCGTTGCTATTCGCAATCAACACAACGTGGTTCGTGAAAGTGCGAATCTTGATCGCTCGCCAACTGATCTCCTCCACGACGCCCGTGTGCCGTTGTGCGCCGACGGTAATCACGTCGCCGACCTGGAAGGGCCGATCCGCTTGCAGCGAAATACCGGCAAAGAAGTTCCCGAGTGTGTCCTGAAGCGCAAGTCCGAGAATGACACCGAAGATCGCTGAGGTCGTGAAGAGTGCCCCGAGATTCACGTCGGGGAACAGGAAAGTAAACGCGATGAGAAACAGAATCGTGAACGCGACGATTGTGAAGATGTTTCTGATGAGCGTTGGCGCGTCGATACGTTTGAGCCGGAACGCGAGCCCGAAGAAGAGGAAGTTCAGAGCGCGCACAAACAGGTACGCGAGGATCCCAATCAGAAACAGTTTGACGGCGCTGATGATCGTATCTGCCGACGGCGATGGTTGCGCGCCCATGCGGTGTTCGAGGAGCACCTTGATCGACGCTTCGAACGACCAAAACAGATATGCCGCCAACAGGGCTGCGGCCAGGGCGACAATGAACAAAACCAGCTTATTTGTGACTCGAGGGCGCGACACGGCGCCTATTTTTATCACAAACGCGCTAGGCCGGGGAAAATAGTCATCAGGATGTACAGAAGCGAGAGTGCGGTAACGATGACGGCCGTGGCCCAGGCAGCGACGTTATACAGCGGGCCGTTAACTTGCGCGCCCATCAGTTCGCGATTGTTCACTAGGCGGAGGATTGCATAGAGAACGATGGGCAGCAGGAGCCCGTTGATCACCTGCGTTACGAGCAGTACGCGGATCAAAGGTAGGTTAGGAATAACGGCGATCGCAGCGCCGAACGCGACGAGGAAAGTGAACGTGCCAAGAAAAATCGGCGCCTCTCTAAAACTGCGCGAGAGTCCTTTTTCGAACCCGAGGGCTTCACTTATCGAATACGCAGTGGCAAGCGGCAAAACGCCCGCGGCGAGCATTGAAGCGCCGAACAAACCAAGCCCGAAAAGTGTTTGCGCATACCGGCCTGCAAGAGGGCGCAACGCGTGCGCAGCATCTTCAGCGCTATTGATTTGAATGCCGGCTTTGTGCAACGTCGCTGCAGTCGAGACGACGATGAAAAAGACGATCAGAATCGCGAAGATCGTACCGACCCAAACATCAGTTTTCGTTTGTGCATAGTTGTCGGAAGTCACGCCCTTATCGACGACCGATGACTGCACGTACACCTGCATGTAAGGCGAGATCGTTGTACCGATCACCGCGACGAGCGTGAAGATGAAAGCGTGTTCCATTCTCAAGGTCGGCTTAACCAAACCAACTGCAACTGCGCTCCAATCCGGGCGCGAAAGAAAAGCAGAAACGATGTAACCCAGGAATACGAGTGACATCAGGAGAAACGCCTTTTCGACTTTCTGATACGAACCTTTCGCGACCAGCCACCACACCAGAATCGCTGCGAGAGGCACGACTACAAAGCGAGAAATCCCGAACAGTTCGGCGGCAGCTGCGATGCCGACGAATTCAGAAACAGTGACACCCGCATTCGCAATCAACAGCGACAACATCACGAGCGCGGTCCAACGCACGCCAAAACGCTCGCGAATCAAATCGGCGAGTCCCTTGCCTGTGACTGCGCCCATGCGCGCGCACATCTCCTGAACAATGCCAAGACTGATTGTGATTGGGATCAGAATCCAGAGGAGGGTATAGCCAAACTCAGCACCAACCGAAGCAAAAGTCGCAATACCGCCCGCGTCGTTGCCGGCGTTTGCTGTGATCATGCCAGGACCGAGAATGGCGAGGAACGTGAGCAGACGACGGCGTCGCGCCACCGTGCGACGCACACCGTGAGCGCCGCGCTGCATTAGGCGACGTCCCGCAGCTCGAACTGCTGCTCGTGGTTCTGCCACTTGGAGGTTCTCCGTCCTTCATGTTTGCTTCACCCAAACAGGCGTGGTAGTCGTTGCCGCCAATCCTTCGGCAACAGAATCTCCATCGCATCATCTACGGTGATAATCCCGAGTATATCCCCTGACTCGTCCACGACGGGAAGAGCGAGCAAGTTATATTCGGCGATTCGTTGGGCCACTTCGCTCGCGGGCTCTTGCGGATCGGCACGCTGAAACTCCGTGCGCATCACGTCCTGCAACGGCATTGACGGGTCACCGAGTATCAGACTACGCAACGCTATAACGCCGCAGAGTTTCCAGGAATTCTCTTCCTCGACGACGTAGAGGTAGTAAATCATGTTTGGCGTTTCGGCCATTTCTCGCAGCCGCGCCAACGCCTCGCCAACCGTCAGAACACGTGGCAGAGTCACAAACTCCGTCGTCATCAAACCGCCCGCAGTGTCGTCTTCATACGGAAGCAGTTCGGCGACGTCGGCTTGTTCCTCATCTTCCATCAAACCGAGAAGCTCTTCGGCTTTTTCCTCGGGCAGATCGCCAAGGACGTCGGCCGCCTCGTCGGGCGACATCCATTCGAGAATGTCGGCTGCGCGTTCCTGGTCCATGTCGCCGAGAATTCTCACCTGATGTTCGGCCGGCATCTCTTCCAATGTTTCGGCGGCCGTCTCGTCGTCGAGCGATTCGACGACTTCTGAACCGTGGTGATAGGAAAGCGCTTCGGCGAGACGCGCGATTTCAACGGGATGAAGCCGCGCTAATTTGTCGCTGGAAGACTTCAACTGTACTGTCGCTGCGTCTGTTGCGAGATAACCGACGTCAGCCCAATCGAGCACTTCCACGGGCCTTCGTGAACCTGCAAACCCAGCAGGCGCGAGACGACGCCACAGACCCTGAAGACTCACATCTGCGCCGGTCACGCGCCATTCGCCCGCCGCCTCAATGATCTGCACGTCGTTCACACGAACCACTCGCTTGCCGTCGACGTCGATGAGTTGTTTGTCGAGCACGTCGCGGGCCAACAGGACTTCGCTTTCGCGACGCACAAAAGGTCGCAGATCCAGTATGTCCGAATTCAGGCGCACGCCGTTTTGGTTCAACTCGGTGATGCGCCAGCGTGACAGGAAAAAATCACGACGGCGGTAACGCGCGACGAAACCCGTGACGGGCGGATGGTCGTCTTCGCCGAGACGCACGATCACGTCCTTGACCGTGGCCACACGTAAACCCTCGAGATCGCGAATCGGGCGACCCAATACTTGCGACAAGTAGAGCACGCGCCAATCTTACGCTTAAAGCGTTGATTACGGTTAGCGGAGGGTTGTTACAAATCGCGTCTTGTTGTTTTCGAGAAAATTCTTAGCAGCCTCAATGGCCGGATCGCGACGGGAGTAGAGATCGTCGCGTGTGACAGGAGTCAGTTCATCGGGAGCGACGCCACGGTCTTGTAGTCTGACGCCGTTTGCGGTGCGATAGTCAAACTCGCTTACATCCAACAGTCCACCGTCGGGCAGCGCGTGTCTGGTTCTTATTGCGAGGACGCAGCCGCACGTTCTGCTGCCAATCACACGCGCACGTTCTTTCGCTTGCAGTACGGCGACCATGATCTCTGCCGCGCTCGAAGTACTTTCACTCGTGAGCACAACGAGCGGGAGTTTCACGCGCGACAACTGCGGCACTCGCCAGAGACGTTTTGAATAAGTTTGCAACTCAAACGACGCGCCCGATCGATCTGCGAAGCGGCCGAGATTGATCCCATCGTCGAGAAACAGCGATGCTACGTCGGCCATCGCCTCGGCATCGCCGCCACCATTGCCACGCAGATCGAGCACCACACCTTCCGCATCTTCAAGCGCTGCCGGCAACGCTTTTGAAAACTCCAGTGCCAGGCTTTGAGTGAATGCGTCGATCCTCAGGATCGCGAGTTTTCCTTTGCGTTGAATCGTGAACCCAAGCTGGCGTTGGCTCCAATAGCGTTGCAACACTGCGGTCTTCTGTTTCTTGTCGCGGCTGGACCATCCGATGCGCACCCAAGTTCCGGATGGACCATCAAAGAGGCTCGCGATCGCCCGATAGCGCGCGCGTTCATCGGTACCTGCGCCGAGGTTCTCGAGGCGCTTCGCAACAAACTCGCGAACGGGCAAATTGTCGACGCTGACAATCTCATCTCCGGCTCGGATCCCGGTCCGCGCAGCGGCCGAATCCGGCTCGACCTGCACGACTACCGCCATGTTCTCCACCTCGCGCACTGCAACGCCGATCGAGATGAAACGCGGGTTCCACCAGTCAAACTTTTCATCCGGCGAGTAGACACGCGTGTGCGCGTCTCGCAGCGACGCGATCATCTGACGCATCAAGTCGTAGAACTCGTGAGTGTTGCCGGCTTTTGCCGCCGCCGGACGAAACGAAGAGCGTTTAGCCTGCCAGTCGATGCCGTGAAAGTGCGGATCGTAGTAGTGGTCTTCGATCGTTTCCCAAACGTCGTCGAAGACGGCGAGACGTCCCTCCGGTGTGGTGGTGGAAACAAGCGACGCGTCGTCGCCGCTTGCGCGTGAACTGACGGCGGCAAACTGACCTGCGAAGAAGCAGAGAACGGCGAGTAACAGAACAAGCGATCGAAGAAGAGTATGTCTTGGGTGTCCGGATGTTCGATGCATTGCTACCTCGGGGGCTTGCGAAAGTTATAACGCAGCAGCACGCGCATCGGGATCGCGTTACCGTTTCTCATCGCGGGAAAAAAATGTAACTGGCGGACGGTCGCGACAGTCGACTCGTCGAGTCCGAAACCAGCCCAACGAACAATTTGCACTTCGCCCACTTCTCCATCAGCTCCTACATCGACCATTACATCAACCGTAGCTTCGGCTTCGGCGCGAGCAGCCGTCTCGGGGTAGTCGGGACGCAAACGCCGGTACGGTCGAGGCAGGCGCAAACCCTGCGCTTCCGCTGCTTTGTCATCGTCGGGTGCTTCTTCGATTACTGGTATTGCTGCTGGCGCGACGATCATCCGCTGTAACTGCTCATCTTCAGTGGCGCGCCTAAGCGCTGTTAATAAACGGTGGAAGACTTCTTTGCTCGCAAGATGTTGAGACAACAACTCTTCCGCATCGGTTGCTTCGTTATTTTCAAAACTTGTCCGATCCCACAGCAACAAGCGACCGGTTCGGGCGTTGACGAGAAACAGCGAACAGTATGATTCGTAATAAACAGCCCTCTTAAAGGACGAACGCCGCAGGGTTTGCGCATCACCAAGCAGGTAAAAATTGGTCGCCAGGGCCGCACCAAGATCACGCGCTTCATTTAACGTGAGATTGAGCGATCCGGCATAACCAACCCCGGCGGCCGCGGCGCGCGCCAAATCAGCGTCGGGAACAACAAACTCTCCTGCGGCCCGGAAGCGCAAGCGAAAGGTTTCTGCCGAACGTTTCCCCAGGTCGCTGGCTCCAAAGTCCAGCACACTGATGCTACTGCGCGCATACGAATTTCCAACCAGGACGAACAGAGTACAGATAGCACATACAAAACGGATCATGCGACAGTTTGTTTCGCCGCCCCGCCTCGATGATACAGTTCGTAAACTTCCTTTTTCACTTCCGACGGGAAGCAGATCCGATGTAGTTCGTAGGGTTGTTGTAAACCTCTGACGACGTTGCTGACCTCACTAATCTCTCTAATCTGGGGCGACGCATAACCACTTTCGACATAGATGTGTGTTTTAGGTTCAGCTTTCTGCGCGGCGTAATAGTTGTAGTACGGCAGATCGCTGGCACGGTCTTCAACGAAATAATACTCAGGATCGAAACCGGCGCGCTCCACAATCTTTCTCGCTGCGAGAAGAAACTCCGCCTGTTGGTCATGTGGCATGTCGAGATCGATCGCTTTGAAGAGTCGTCGAGTAGTGAACCTGCGACTGAGATCGCTCAGTATCGCATCGTCAGAGCTCTGCCACTGCTTAACGTGAAACACAAAATCAGAATCGTCGATCTGGAGATGTTCGGCAATGGACAACTGTTGGCGTCGCAGGATTCTTTCGAACGCCGTGCCCGGTGCATGCCAAACGTCTTTGCCGTCGTCGAGAAGTTGTAAGGCTCGTCGAATGATCGATCGCAATGCTGCTTCGGCCGAACGCAAGGTGCGATGAAAGTAAACCTGGCGGAACATGTAGTAACGGGCTTGCAGGTACTCTTCGACTGCGTACACGCCTCGCGCCTCTACGTAGATCCGATCCGCCGCCTCGTCGATCGCCAGTGCATTGATAATCCACTCGAGATCGTAAATGCCATACTTCGCTCCGGTCATGAGCGAGTCGCGCAGGAGGTAGTCCATGCGATCGACATCGAGTTGAGATGATACGAGTTGGCCCAGAGCGGACGGTCGAAACGTTCCTTCAATGATCGCTGCGACTTTGTGCGGCAGATCATCTGAATAGGATTTTAATAACGCGCCGATCTCAGTTTGTTCATCCAGGATCACCTGGACCGTGCGTTGTTCGTGATGGAAGTTGATCAACTTCTCCATCACGTGAGAGAACGAACCATGGCCCACGTCGTGAAGCAGTGCAGCGGCGCGCGCTGCGAGGCGATCGGCCGCAGCGATCGAATATCTTTCTGCAAAGCGATCAAGCACGCGCGTCATGAGATGAAACGCGCCGAGTGAATGTGTGAAGCGAGAGTGTTCCGCGCCTTGATAAGTGTACAAACCAAGACCAAGTTGTTTGATGCGACGCAAACGTTGAAACTCTGCTGTGTCGATCAAACGCATCATCAGCTCGCCTTCGTCAGAATCAGTTTGCAGCCGGATGATGTTGTGAACAGGATCGCGATAGATGCGTTCTGCCATTGAGTCCTAAATATATAACAGCCTGTCGCCGAAACCGCGGTGCTACGGTTGAAATTTCTGGATTTTCCCATTTTTTTGGATTTGGCTTGGAAAAGTGGTGGGGGCCAATAGGCCTCAAAAGGGGAAATATGGGAGGAAACCAGAAACCCGGCACGCGGGCATGGCATTTGCCAAAAACCCGCCGGACGAGGCCTCTTTAAGCCCGCTCGATTCGGAATTCTTTGGTGCTGCTACAAAAAAAGGGTGATTCCACAGGAGGGAGCAGCACCTTTTCTAGTTCAAGAAAGGAAAGCAGAAAATGAAGAATGTCTTTAAGTTTTTTGGCCTGTCGGCGTTGCTGATGTCCTTCGCGCTGTTTGCTGGCAGTGCGTTGGCGCAGACGTCAACGACAGGTTCAATTGAAGGGACGGTTACCGATACTGCCGGTGCTGCTGTTCCGGGCATTGCTGTTAAGGTGTCAGGTTCCAACCTGATCGCACCTCAAACATCAACGACCGACGGCAGTGGCAGGTTCAAGGTACAGAACGTTCCTCCGGGAAAGTATTCAGTAACAATTGAAGCTGACAAGGGATTTGCGAAGTTTGAGAGAAACGATGTTGAAGTTAATCTTTCGAGAACCAGCACGGTAGACGTTTCGCTTCAACCTGCGGGTGCGCAGGCGAGCGTTACGGTCACTGACACGGCTGCTGCCGGTGTAGACGTTACGCAAACGACTACCGGAAGCAGCGTCTCTTCAGATCAGTTTTCAAACTTCCCCACGCAGCGCACTGTGCAGGGTCTTTACACCATCGCCCCGACAGTCACGCGTTCAGGTCTGCGTGACGCAACCGGTCGTGACCGCGATCCTTCAGTCGCGGGCTCGTCTGGTCCTGAAAACAACTACATCCTCGACGGTCTCAACACCACGGACCCGGCTTTCGGTGGTTCGGGTGCGAACCTGCCGTTCGAGTTTGTGCAGGAAGTTGAAATCAAAACCGGCGCTTATGGTCCGGAATATGGTAGAGCCACTGGTGGAATTTTCAACGTCGTTACCAAGAGAGGTACGAACGAGTTCCACGGTGAGGTTTATGGCTTTGGTACTACCAAGGGCCTGGTTCGCGAAGTGAAGAACTTCCCGTTCACCGGCTCCGCTTTCAGTGGCTTCTCGGAAGCTGACGTCGGCGTGACCCTCGGTGGCCCAATCATCAAAGAGAAGCTGACGTTCTTCGGCGCATTCAATCCGCAGAAACGTAAGAACTACTACTTGACGCAAACGTTCCACCAGCCGGTTCAGAACGACGTTACCATTCCGTTCTACGCCGGAAACATCACTTGGGCCATTAGTCCCAAGCACACATTCACGGCTTCAACGTTTGGTGATTTCACCAAGGTTGATGGCTTCCTGGCTACCCTCGCCCTGACCAACGTCAATGGCTTCGGCGACAACATCCAGGCATTCGAAGGTCGCCAGGAGACCGGTGGACACAACTATGTGTTCCGCCTGAACTCCACGTTCTCGAACACCTTCATCGGTGAGTTCTCTGGCGGTCTGCACTTCCAGAGAGCGAACACCATTCCGCGTGCGGTTGATGCACCGCTAATCCTCGATAACTTTGCAGTGTTGAAGGGTGGCAACGTTTTGGTTCCGACCCAGACCGGTGTCAACTTCGGCGGCGGCACCGGATTCATCGATTTCGTTGATGGACGCGGTGGTTCATTGCAGCGCAACTTCTCACGTGGCCCAGGCTTTGGTCTGTTTTCAGATCAGAAGCGGGATCGCTATGAGATTGCTGTCAGAATGCAGAATATCGTTGGCGGCAACCACACGATCAAGTGGGGCTTTGAGTGGAACCAGAACAAGTATGACATTGATACTCGTTCGAGCGGTCCGGCTGTCACTTACGGATTCACTCCGGGAGCAGTAAATGCCGACGGTACGCCGTTAAGAAACACCAACGGCAACTCCAACGAAACTAACGGCTCGCGCATCACCAACAACTGGCTGGTGTGCACCGTTCGCAGTGGCGTAATCACCTGCCCGACCGACCCAGGTGTTGCCCGTGCGCAGGCCATTCCGGCTGCGACGCTGGCCGCTCTTGGTTTGACGGTCAATCCGGTTGCGACGACGATTAGCACTGCTGAAGCGTTTGGTAATCCGTTCATCCTGAGAAACACGACCCGCGTGCGCGACTTCCAGCTCGTGGGCTCCACCTACACCAACGTCGAGAGCTTCTACGCCGGTGATGATTGGAAATTCGCCAAGAACTTCCAACTCAGCTTTGGTCTTCGCTGGGATTATCAACAGTCGTACAGCAACGACGGTGGCACCTATCTGAAGTTCAATAACTTCGATGACAACGTTGCACCGCGTTTTGGCTTTATCTGGGATTTCACGGGTAAAGGCAAAGGCAAGTTCTTCGCGAACTACGCGCAGTCAATCGAGACCCCGATTCCATTGGACGTCAACATCCGCGCAGGCGGTGGCGACGTGCAGACGGATAAGAACTTCAACGTTAACAGACTGAATGCGCCTGCCGGCGCACTCATCGTTCCGGGCGTCAGCACCGGAGCCACTAACCTGGGCTCTGATGCAACTCCAGCCGATGTGGGTCTGAAACCGCAGAGCATTCGTGAGTACACCGCCGGTGTCGAATACGAAGTAGGCGGCGACGTCACAGTCGGCGTCCGCGGCGTGTACCGTGCGATGGTCAACGTCATCGAAGACGGTTCGTTCGATGATGGCGACACCTACTTCATCTTCAACCCAGGCCGCATTGGTCCGGGCACCACTGAAGAAGCAGCTTGCGCTGGCGACCCAGCTCATGGCCGCGCTCCTCAGTGCTTCGGCCGGGCCCAGCGGTTCTACCGCGGTATCGAGTTCACGGCCACGAAGCGATTTACGAATAACTTCCAGTTCATCACTTCTTACGTGTACTCGAGCCTGATCGGTAACTACGAAGGTCTCTTCCGTAACGACAACGGGCAGTCTGACCCGAACATCACTTCGTTGTTCGACCTCCAGAGCTTGCTCGCTAACACTTACGGACGTTTGCCGAACGATCGGCCGCACCAGTTCAAATTCAACGGTAGCTATCGCACACCGTGGAAGATGCTGATCAGCGGAAACTTCTATGCGCAATCAGGCGTGCCTTTCAACATGCTGATTCCGCATCCGATCTATGGCAACAACGAGGGCTTCGGAGTGATTCGCGGAACCGCAATCGTTCCGACTGTTTCAGCTTCAGAGCCGGGGTTCCCGAACACCGTCGACAGCATCGGTTCCACCCGAACGCCGACGACAATGAACCTCGACTTGGGTGTTTACTACCCGATCCGAGTTGGTGAAGGTAAAGAGCTGCGCCTGACTGGAGACTGGTTCAACGTCTTCAATAGTCAGCGTGCGGTGACTTTGGACCAGACGTTCTCGATTAACAGTGGCGTCTCGGGCGTGCCGCCGGTTACGAATCCCTTCTGGGGATCCGCACTGCTGGTGCAGGCTCCGTCGGCGTTCAGGTTTGGCGCCAAGTTCACCTTCTAGATTAAATTTCCGCTCGGGCAATAGCCTTGCGGTTGATGGGGAGAGGCGCTGTTTCAACGCCTCTCCCCAATTTCTTTTTGAGCGTGTTTCTTTACGCTTGATCTTCGTACCTTCGAGGAGTTAAATCTGCAAACCTCAAGAGTTTTTCCAGGAGGTCTTCAATGCCACGTCTGACGTCTCGCCGCGGCCGCTTTGAACTCTATTCTTCAGTCACGATCATCTGCGTCTTACTTTTGCCGGTGGCGGTGTTAGCTCAGGGAAGTGGCAGGGCGTCAACAGGTACTGGAGGCGTGCACGTCATCCAGGGGTACGTGTTCTTCCCTTCCGGTCGAAGAGCGGAAGGGACAATCATGGTGAGGCTCCAGCCTCTGAATGGGGGTGAAATTACCGTTCTGGCCGACACCAATGGTTCGTTCACCTTTTCCTCACTGTCGCCCGGGAACTACAGCGTCGTGGTTCAGGCCGGTGACGACTACGAAATCGCACGCGACAGCGTTTATATCGATACCGACGCCAATCTCTCGCGCACCGGAGTACGCCTACCCGTTCCTACGCGCCGTTACACCGTAATGATTCACCTTCAACTGAAGGCGGGCTCGGGAAATATGAAGGTGGGTGTCATAAATGCCGCACTGGCCGAGGTTCCGGAGAAGGCTCGCAAGCTCTATGAGAGAGGCGTGGAGCAGTCTCGCGCAGGCGACCCTGCCAAGGCGGCGGATAGTTTGAAAGAGGCCGTAGCGCTTTATCCGAAGTTTCCGCTCGCGCTAAACGAGTTGGGCGTGCAGTATCTGAAGCTGCGCCAGACCGACAAAGCAATCGAGACACTCAAGAATGCGGTAAAACTCAATCCCGACGCTTACGGCCCCAGGCTTAACCTCGGTATCGCGTTGTTGGAAGCGAAACAGTTTCAAGAAGCAGAAACCCAATTGCGTGAGGCGCTGAAACGTAATTCTTCGGTGCCTACCGGTCACATGTATCTTGGCTTGTGCCTGTTGCGTCTCGATAAATACGATGAGGCGGAAAAGGAACTACTGCTCGCCATCGAAGGTAGCGGCAACCAGTTGGGAATGGCTCAGTATTACCTCGGCGGCATTTACTGGAAAAAACAGGAGTATCCCAAGGCCGTCGAAGCTCTGGAGGCTTACCTCCGATTGACGCCCAATGCGCAGGACGCTGATCGCGTACGTGCTACAATCAGGGACCTGCGTGCTCGCACTCCCCATTAGTCAGAAATAGAAAGGACAGCAATCGTTTTCATGAAGAGCAAGGAATTGTTCAGACTCTTAGTCGTCGCGTCGTTCACCCTGTGTGTCGCACTCGGTGCACACGCCCAAGCGCCTGGCAGTTCGCGTGGTCTTGCAAGCGGCGAGGGAAGCAACACGATACAAGGCCGCGTGGTTTTTCCGACAGGTCAGTCGATCAACACCGCCTCCGCCAAGGTGAATCTGGAGAGTGTCAGCGCTATCGGGACGATGTCTACCGCAACTGATCAGGACGGCACATTTCGTTTCCGAGGAGTTGCGCCAGGTAGTTATACAGTCGTCGTTGACGCAGGCAATCAGTTTGAGAAGGCGCGTGAGAGCGTCACCCTTGGTCCTGAATCGCGCGGCCGCGTGGTGCAGGTCGCAATTCAATTACACGTAAAGATCGACGCAGCGAATCCGGCCTTTGCGGGTGTTCCGCAAAACGCACTCAAGCTATATGAGAAAGGTGCCGAGGCTGCGAGAAAAGGTGACAACAAGGCCGCCGCGGAGTTTCTTAGCAGCGCTGTAGCTGCATATCCGAACTTTGCGCTCGCGCTCAGCGATCTAGGCGTTGAGTACATGAAGCTGAACGATTTGGACAAGGCGGGAGAGACCTACGAAGCGCTCATGAAACTCAAGCCTACAGACCCGATGGTCCATCTCAACCTCGGCATTGTTCTGTACAACAAGAAGAAGTTCGAGGACGCCGAGAAGCATTTGCGCGAGGCGCTGAAGTTGAATAGTGCTGGTCCAACGGCTCACTACTATCTCGGTTTGACGCTCATCGGCATGAAGCTCTACGACGACGCGGTGAAAGAACTCGAGACAACGATCGCGAACGGCGGCGAAAATTTCGCACTCGCGCACAAGTATCTCGGAGCACTCTACATGAATGCGAAGAAGAACCAGCAGGCGGCTGACGAATTGGAGAAGTATTTGAAACTCGATCCGAAGGCCCCGGACGCGGAACGCATCAAGGGAACCATTAAAGATCTGCGAAACAAGCAGTAACTAGCTTCGTTTCAGATTCAACAGGTGGCCGAGTTTCTCTTTCTTCGTACGCAAGTAACCGGCGGCGTTTTCAGTGGCGTCTATTTCCAAGGAGACGCGTTCGACAATCTTCAAACCGGCCTCTTCAAGGGCCCGCAACTT
>DASZDV010000272.1:0-2823 GCA_035941575.1 Pyrinomonadaceae bacterium | reverse complement strand
GCACGATCATGGAAGCGAAGACAGGACGGCGAATACAAATCTCGGCGAGTTTCTGCACTGTGACTTTGCGCTTTTCTAATAGGGCCGATAGGTCCTACGACCTATACTAAGAAAACTTTAATCAACCACTTCGACAGCCTGCCCTGATTGCAGGTTGCCTGGATCGACAATCACTTTTTCTCCCACACTCACACCCGCAACAATCTCTGTAAACTCAGGACTGCGCCTGCCGGTTGTGATCGGGCGCTCGAGCGCCTTTCCATTTTGCACGACAATAACTTTTTCAATACCGGCAAACGTAACGATCGCGCTGTTCGGAACCGTCACTGCCATCTTTGCATCATTCGTTACGATCTCAGCGTGTGCAAACGAACCCGGCCGTAGTGTTCCGTTATTTCGCACGTCAGCTTCGACAATCAGCACGCGGTTCTGTTCGGCAATCACAGGACTTAAGCGCATGATCTTTCCGAGATAGACATTCGTATCACCCTCAACGGTTACACGAACATCCTGACCACTTCGAACGGTGCGTGATTCACGTTCCGGAATCTCCGCGCGCAATCGCAGGGGATCCATCCGCACAATGTTCACCACGGGAGCGCCAGCCGCCAGGTATTCACCGACGCTCGTGCGCTTCTCCTGCACGATTCCGTCCAACGGCGCGACAACAGACGTGTCTTTCAACTGTTGCCGGGCGAGTTCCAATTCCGACTTTCTTTGGGCCAACACGCCCTGACGGTTACGAACTTCTTCGTACGCGTCCTGATAACGTCCCTCGGCGACTTTGAAAGTCGCATTCGCAGAATCAAACTCGGCCTTCGCAATCACGCCTTGCTCAACTAATCGCGCCGCGCGATCGCGATTGAACCGCGCTTCGTCATACACGGCGCGAGCCTGACGAACTGTGGAAGTCTTTTCCGGATCGATCCGGTCGTCCGGACCTTCGGGCGACAAACCAAGACGAGCTCGCGCCTGTGCCAGCGAGGCTTCCGACTGCTGCACGCGCAAGCGATAGTCTTGCGGATCGACCTGCGCGATGACTTGTCCGCGCCGCACAACCGACCCGAGGTCCACTGAGATAGTGTGAAGTCTTCCGGGAACTTTGACGCTGACTGTTGTCTGGTCGAAAGCAGCGAGAGTGCCGTTCGCGGTTACAGTCTCACCAAACGGAGTCTCAGCCACCGCCGCTGTCTTTACTTTTCTGGGAGCCTTCCCGTCGCCGCCGCGCGCTTGCCGTTGCGAAGCCTGGTAGTCGCTCTTGCACGACACGAGACAGAGCGCCGCAACTAAACACAGAAATAGTTTTATCGGGTTGGACATCCGGTCGAGTTTAACATGCAGGCGGGCCAACCGAATAATGCGTGCCTAGAACCCTCTACGTATTAAATAGGACATTTTTATGAACACCGTTCGGGCGTTGCGCCGGAAGCCGGGAACGACCTCTCGCGTGAACGGATGACGGCTGTCATAGTTCAAATCGTCGTTGTATCCGGCGTAAAAAGCGGTTCCCGGACTGGGCGTCCAGCCGAACAGCGCTTGCGAGCGCAAACGGGAGTTGAGGGTGTTGTAATCGAGAATCACACGAGCGAACGTCGCTTTCGTGAACTGGTATGTGCCGCGAGTCGTGAGAATGTTAATCGCGTACGCAACGCGGTCGGTGTCGTAACGCTTGAGTCGTTGTGAGTTGACGCTGAACGAAGCACGAAACGCGTTTGTGGGCTGATAAGTAATGCTGCCGTTGAATTGCAACAAACTTCCACGGCCTGGATCGAGTGGCGCAATCGCGGTACATGCCGTGGGGCGTTCTGCTAACGGCTTACTACATTCACCGGCAGCGGTCGCGCTTGCTTTGGCGGCTTCGTAAAGCAGCGCAGACGGACTAACTCGCGGATACTTGTCGCCGTTGCCGAAGTCAAAATCGAAATGGCCCCAGCGATGTGTGACCTGGGCGTTGAACTGAATCTTTTTGCTGAAGTTCGAGCCGCCGTAAAACGAGAGGTGCTGCTTGCTAGAAGAACGCTCGTTGCTCAGCCCAAAGAACGTGCATCCAGGACGGCTCTCCGACTGCTTCAGATTGAGATCGAGACCGAGTGCATCGCACGGTCTGACTTCACGCGTTGGACCAAACTCGTGATCGAACACACGCTCGTAACCAGGTTCCCACCACGTGCCTAGCCAACTGTTCCGCGGCAACTGCAACTCGACGAGGTTTTCACTTTCCCAAATGTACATCCGGCCTTGCCAGTCGTAGTCCACGTGGTTGGCCGTATGAACGTGATAGGAAATGATCTTCTTCTTGGGATTAGGATCGGAGTTGTAACGCAGAAACGCGAAATTGAAGTTTGAATTCGTGCGCTGCACGAAACCGACGTCGGCGCGATAATCCTGAGTGAATCCCTCGCCGTAGATTTCATAGCCCCAATTTCTGCCCGACATGGTGTAACTCGTCGCATAACCGAAACCATTGCCAGTGCGATAACGGGTTTTGCCGTCGTCGGCATCGGTAAAGAAGTTTCGCGAGGTGGTTCCAAGAGTCTGGAAGGTGAAGGTCGTCTGTTTGTCGAGACGGAAGCGTCCATCGAAGGCCAGCACCTGGTTATGCTTCTCGATGAAGTTGTAACTCGTGGCCAACATGCCGATCGAGTTTTCCTTCCCGACGTCGCGTTTGAGACGCAGCACGCCGATGTACGCGTTCTTATCGACAAATCGTTCGGCGTTGCAGATCGTTTCCGGTCTGACGGCGCGAAGATCGCGACACGAATTCAATGCTCCGCGGTCATCGGCACTGAGGTTTCCTGGTCCATTGTCGCTGGCGACCATCAG
>DASZDV010000271.1:0-6099 GCA_035941575.1 Pyrinomonadaceae bacterium | reverse complement strand
CTCGGTTCGTGGCTTGGCGCGCACTTCTTCAACGCCGGGCCGGACCCAGTCTCTGAACTTCTTCACCATCAACGATCGCCTTCGTTTTGTTGACTTTCCGGGCTTTGGGTACGCTCGCGTACCAGGAAATATAAAATCGACTTGAGGCGAGATGGCCACCAGTTTTCTTGCCAAGCGCCGCCAGCTTGTGCTATCAATTCATCTCGTAGATTCGCGCCACGAACCCACAAAACAGGATTTGCAGCTTCACGAGTGGCTTAAGGAGTTTGATAAGCCGCGGTTAATTGTTGCCACTAAATCCGATAAGCTTTCGAACAACGAGTTGAGAAAAAATCTGGAGCACATTGCACGCGTGCTCAATGACGACAGCGTAATGGCCTACTCGGCCAAAAGCGGCCGCGGTCGCAACGAGCTTTGGCGTGCTATAGAAAGCGCCATTCAACAGAGCTAAATTGACATCTTCGTGCAACAGAGAAGAAATTGTTGTTTGGGCTTTTCAACGGTAAGCTTGTATTTGAAACAAAAGTCGGCAATCCGAAAATCTCATCAGCCCCCTTTGGTCAACCTGACTATTTTTGGGCCACGCGCGTACAGCGGGTGGCATCAAAAACGATTACTGAATTTGCCGCGCACGAAAAGTTGAGGTACAGTGCATAACACCGTTTGAGGAGAATCAGATTATTGCCCCGCGAATGAAGTGGGAAGTTGTCCCACATCTCTCGCTTAACCGCACCCATTGTTCGTAATCCCACTAATTGATAAGCAATACGGCTGAATAAAAGAAATACTGTAGAGAAAAACTGACATGTCACAACGAACACGTTCACGCGCTTCGAGCGCGAACAACGACGCTAACGGAGACGACGGCGGCGCCACTGTCGCAACCGCCGAAGCTCCCGAACGAGAACCCCGAGAGAGCCGCGACGGCAAGAATGAAGGTTTTCATAACCTTGCTGATCTGAAGGAGATGTCGATCTCCAAGCTCACGCAAATTGCCAAGAGCATGGATGTGCCGGGCGCAACCGGCATGCGTAAGCAGGAGCTGATCTTCAAAGTACTTGCGGCACAGACCGAGAAAAGCGGTCTTATCTTTTCCGAGGGCGTGCTGGAAACGCTGCCCGACGGGTTCGGATTTCTCCGCGCACCCGAATACAACTATCTGCCCGGCCCGGACGACATCTATGTCTCTCCGTCGCAGATCCGCAAATTTGATCTACGCACCGGCGACACGGTGAGTGGCCAGATCCGTCCGCCAAAAGAGGGCGAACGCTATTTTGCGTTGATCAAGGTCGAGGCCATCAACTTCGAATCGCCCGATCAGGCGCGAGAGAAAGTTTTCTTCGACAACCTGACGCCGCTCTATCCGGAAGAGCAACTGAAGATGGAAACAGCCGCGGAGAACCTTTCCGCGCGTGTCATCGACCTGGTGACGCCGCTCGGAAAAGGACAGCGCGGTTTGATCGTCGCGCCGCCACGAACCGGCAAGACGATGCTGCTGCAAACGATCGCGAATTCAGTCACGCAAAACCATCCTGAAACGACTTTGATCGTGCTGCTGATTGACGAACGACCGGAAGAAGTCACCGACATGCAGCGGTCCGTCAACGGCGAAGTGATCTCGTCAACGTTTGACGAACCGCCGACGCGTCACGTGCAAGTCGCGGATATGGTCATCGAGAAAGCGAAGCGACTCGTCGAACACAAGCGCGACGTAGTTATTCTGCTCGACTCGATCACGCGTCTAGCGCGTGCACACAACGCGGTCGTGCCGCCAAGCGGCAAGATTCTTTCCGGCGGTATTGACTCGAACGCCTTGCAGCGTCCGAAGCGCTTTTTCGGCGCCGCAAGAAACATCGAAGAAGGCGGATCGCTGACCATTATTGCCACTGCGTTGATCGATACCGGTTCACGTATGGACGACGTGATCTTCGAAGAGTTCAAAGGAACCGGTAACTCGGAAATCCATCTTGACCGGCGCTTGAGTGACAAGCGACTGTTCCCGGCCATCGACCTGCAACGTTCGGGAACCCGCAAGGAAGAGTTGCTCATCAGCAAGGAAGATCTCAATCGCATCTGGGTGATGAGACGAGTTTTGAACCCACTGTCACCGGTTGAGCAGATGGAAGTCGTGCTCGAGCGATTAGAGAAGACGAAGTCGAACGCAGAGTTTCTCGCTTCGATGCAGAGCTAGTTTAACCGCCACAAAGAGCACAAGAAGCACAAAACAGTACGAAGACCATTTTGTGTTTCTTGTGCTTCTTTGTGGCTATTCGTGTGCCTGAATGCGCGTTGCAATTCTTAGTTCTGAAGCTGTGCCTTTTGCCAAGACCGGCGGGCTGGCTGACGTTTCGGGAGCGCTGCCAAAAGCGTTGGCCGAACACGATGTCGACGCGCGTCTGATCCTGCCGCTTTACGATCAGATCGATCGTACGTTGCTGAATGACGACGTTGTCGAGAACGTTCGCGTTGAATGGCGCGGGCGGGTGCACACCGTTCGATTTTTGCAAAGCGACGCCGCCGGTGCGCCGGCTTATCTGGTTGAGGCGCCGGAGTTCTTCGCTCGTCCAAACATCTACGGCGATCGAGACGATCATATCCGTTTCGCATTCTTCTCTCGCGCGGCGCTTGCTCTGCTTAAACATCTCGATTGGCAACCAGACGTGGTCCATGGGAACGATTGGCCGTGCGGCTTTGCGGTCGCTGAGATGCGCGCGCGTCGCCGTTACGATCCCTTCTTCCAAAACACGAAGACGCTCTTCTCGTTACACAACGTCGGTTATCAGGGATTGTTTGATGCCGGCGATCTTTGGTGGCTGGGTTTTGGCGATTCACCTGAGCGCGACGACTTCATGTTGGAGCGTTCCGCGTCGGCACTGAAAGCGGGCATCATCGCGGGCGATGCGTTATCGACTGTCAGTCCGCGTTACGCACGTGAGATTCAAACGCCTGAACAGGGCCACGGTCTCGACTGGCTTTTGCGAGCGCGAACTAATCGTCTGGTTGGGATCACAAACGGCGTAGATTACACGGTGTGGAACCCGGAAACAGATCCTCATATAGCTGCGAATTTCTCTGCCGAGGATCTTTCAGGCAAGCGCGAGTGCAAGATTGATCTGCTGCGCCGGTTTGGGTTGCCAGAGGATGCAAACCGTCCCGTGATAGCGATCATTTCGCGGCTGGTGGGACAGAAGGGTTACGACCTGATTCGTTCAAGTGCGCAGTGGATCTTGCAGACAGGAGCGTTCTTTATTGCGCTCGGCGCAGGCGCGCGCGAATACGAGGATTTTCTTCAACGCTGGCATGACGTCGCACCGCAGCAGGTTGGGATCTACAAAGGATACGCGGGCGAGCCGCTGGCCCATCAGATCGAAGCGGGCGCCGATATGTTTCTGATGCCGTCGTTATATGAACCGTGCGGCTTGAACCAGATGTATAGCATGCGTTATGGAACAGTGCCGATTGTTCGCGCCACCGGTGGTCTCGACGATACGGTGCAACAGTTTGATCCGCACGATGGAACCGGCACAGGCTTCAAATTTGGGCCGTACGATGCGCGCGCTTTACTTGAAAAAATACGCGAAGCCCTTTACTTTTATGCGCGGCCTGACGATTGGCAAAAAATCCAACGCAACGGAATGCTCGTAGATAATTCCTGGACGGCCGCAGCTGGAAAGTACCTTGAGCTGTATCAGGAGCTTGTGAAACTCTGAGAGTTAACTGCTTTGTGCTTCTTGTGCCTTTTTGTGGCTTAGTTGCGGCCAGACAATGAAACGGTCAAGTAAATCTCTCCCATTCGATACGCGCCTCGCGAGGCGAATTCGTGCGCGCAAAGTCGCGGATGCAAAACTGCGCGCGCGTCAGGCTCAGGGCAAACTGCGTCGCTTCGTCATTACAAACTTCCGTAAAGAAGAAACGATCGCGGCGCTCGCCTTACGACGCGGCGAGTGCAACCGTTGCGGCGCTTGTTGCGAGCTTGTGTTCAAATGTCCTTTCCTGAAGAAGAATACGGACGGCACCTCCCTCTGCGGCATCTATGAAAACCGCCCTAACTCATGCCGGCTGTTTCCCATCGAGCAGCGCGACATCCGGGAACTCCGCGGCACCTGTAGTTACTACTTTATCGAAAAGCCTCTGAAGCCATTGCCAATTGTCGATTTCCCATTGCCGATTTCAAATCGGCAATTGGCAATTGGAAATCGAAAATAACGCATGTCAAAAGTTGTCGCAGTAATAGGCGCCCAATGGGGCGATGAAGGAAAAGGCAAGATCGTCGATCTGCTCGCGGAGCAGTTCGAAATCGTTGCACGTTACCAGGGTGGGCACAACGCAGGGCACTCAGTGCAAGTCGGCGACCAGTCGTTTGTGTTGCACCTGCTCCCTTCCGGCATCGTGCATCGCGGCAAGACGTGCGTGCTCGGCAACGGCATGGTGATCGATCCGAAAGCGTTTTTCGTTGAGGCTGATCGCCTGACACAGCAGGGCATCGAAGTTTCACCGGAACGCGTGAAGATCAGCTCGCGCGCGCATTTGATTCTTCCGTACCATCGCGCGTTGGACCATACCAGCGAAGAGCGTCTCGGCAATGAGAAAGTCGGAACAACACTGCGCGGCATTGGACCTGCGTATGAAGACAAAGCTGGTCGCCGCGGAATACGCACGGCCGACGCGCTCGTGCCGAACGTGCTGCGCTCGCGTATCGAACGCAATCTCGAAGACGCAAATCGAATCATCGTTGCGTACGGCGGTGAGCCTCTCGATGTAGACGAGATCTTCAACGAGATGTCGGTGTTGACAGAACGTCTCGCTCCATTCATCGCCGACACCACGCATTATCTCAACGTCGCTGCCAGCGAAGGACGTTCGATTCTACTCGAAGGCGCGCAAGCGACTTTGCTCGACGTGGACCATGGGACGTATCCGTTCGTTACTTCGTCAACCACCGTTGCCGGCGGCGCGATCATCGGAACTGGTCTCGCGCCGAACCGGTTGAGCGGAGTGCTCGGAATAGTTCGCACGTACACTACGCGCGTGGGCGAAGGTCCATTTCCGACGGAAATGCTGGAAGGCGAAGCAGAGTTGGGACAAATGATTCGCGAACGAGGGCGTGAGTATGGCGCATCAACTGGACGCCCGCGCCGTTGTGGTTGGTTCGACGCATTTGCCACGAGGTACGCGGCCGAGATCAACGGCTTTACTTCGGTCGCGTTGACGAAGCTTGATGTGCTCGACACGTTGGATGAGATCAAAGTCTGCACAGGTTACAAGTTGGATGGACGTTTGTGTGAATCGCTGCCGGCCGTGTCGCAGGATCTGCGGCGAATTGAACCTGTTTACGCGACGTTGCCGGGTTGGCAGAGTTCAACGCTTGGGATGACGGAGATGAGTTCGCTTCCTCCGAAGGCGCGGGCGTACGTTGAGTTTCTGTCGTCGCACATAGGCGTTGAGATTGGTCTGGTTTCTACTGGTCCGGAACGTTCGCAGACAATCATCGTGCGAGATTCGGCGCTTGGCGATTGGCTAGATGAAGCCAGCGATACGCAATAAAGATATACGCCGCAACGACCCAATCGAAGCTGACACACGCAATCACGTACCGAAGTGGCGCGAACGTCCAACCTGGTCCAACGTGATGTACGCCGAAATCCCACAGCGGATGCAGCGCGTAACCCAGTGCGAGCCAATACGGTGAACCTCGCCAACCGTACAATCCAAGCGTTCCGAACGCTACAACTTGCAGCAGTTCGATCAAGACCCACACACGCGGCGTTGATTCATTGAACGCGAAGCCGAAGTAGGCACCTGCGGCCGCAAACAGTACCGTGGCAAGCAACGTTCTTCCGACGATGTCTTTAACAAAGCGCGACAGCAGAAACGCTATCGCTGAGACCACTAATCCTGCGATCGCGCCTTCCGTGAGCACCACGCGAATCAGTTGCATCTGCGTCATCTGTGTTATCCGTGGGTCCGCGTGGACACTACCACGAAATCTGATAGAATGCGCCTCGAGTTCCTCGCAGTTGAAAGAGCACGCCGGAAGCGTGCTCTCCGCATGTAGATGGGCCGATAGCTCAGTTGGTAGAGCAACTGGCTTTTAACCAG
>DASZDV010000270.1:0-2276 GCA_035941575.1 Pyrinomonadaceae bacterium | reverse complement strand
CACTACTTTTACATCAACGATGGTCCATGGTCGCGCCTCGACAACAACGAACCGATTATCGAAGGCGTGCCGCACGAAAAGCCGCCGCAGGCCAGTTACTATCCTGACGACATGACGAAGGAGGAGTTCAACGCGTGGGTTGCGACGCTCCCGGACGCTGACAAACAGAAAGCCACCGGCTTCTTTCATCTGATCCGTCGTGGACCGGACAAGAAGTTGACGATCGTGCCTTACAGTCAGGCTTACAAGGAGTATCTGGAACCCGCGGCGCGTCTGCTGCGCGAAGCCGCGGCGCTGACCGCCAATTCGACGTTGAAAAACTTCTTGACTAAACGTGCCGACGCTTTTGCATCCGACGACTATTACGAAAGCGACGTGGCGTGGATGGATTTGGATTCGCCGATCGACGTCACCATCGGACCTTACGAGACGTACGAAGACGAGTTGTTTAGTTACAAAGCGGCGTTTGAGTCATACGTGACGCTGCGTGACGATGCCGAAACAGCGAAGCTGGCGAAGTTCAGCGGTCATTTGCAGGAGCTGGAAAACAACCTGCCGATCGACCCGCGCTACCGCAATCCCAAGCTGGGCGCTGCGTCACCGATACGCGTGGTCAATGAGGTCTTTGGGTCAGGTGAAGGCAATAGCGGCGTGCAAACGGCGGCCTTCAATCTGCCGAACGACGAACGCGTTGTAAAAGAAAAGGGTTCGAAGCGAGTGATGCTGAAGAACGTGCAGGACGCGAAGTTCAACAAGACGTTGATTCCGATCTCACGTGTGGTTTTGGATCCGAGTGAGCAGTCGGCGCTGGCGTTCGACTCTTTCTTCACGCACATACTTTGTCACGAGCTGATGCACGGTCTTGGGCCGCACAACATCACCGTTAACGGTCAGGAGACAACAGTGCGCAAGCAGTTGAAAGAACTGTATTCCTCAATCGAAGAAGCCAAAGCTGACATGACCGGACTGTGGGCGCTTCAATACATGATCGACCGCGGCATTATCGACAAGAGCATGGAGCGCACGCTCTACACGACTTATCTCGCGAGCATGTTTCGCTCGGTGCGTTTCGGTATTACAGAAGCGCACGGTCGTGGAGTCGCGATGCAGTTTAATTATTTGAGTGACGAAGGCGCGATCAAGTTCGACGAAGCGAAGGGAACCTTCAGCATCGATCACGCAAAGATCAAAGACGGCGTGAAGAAACTCACGCACGATCTGCTCACGCTTGAAGCCGAAGGTTCTTACGACACGGCAAAAGCGATGCTGGGCAAGTACGCGGTTATCAGACCACCGATGCAGCAGGCATTGGAGAAGCTGAAGAGCGTGCCGGTGGACATCGAGCCGATCTTTCCGTTGGCGAAGTAGGGCCACAAAGAGGCACAAGAAGCACAAAGAGAAATAGTCTTTGAAAGAAGCGGGCATCTCTTGCGGCGGTTGAAAGCGGCTCGAACCTGCCTTGTGCCTCTTGTGCCTCTTCGTGGCTCAATGTTTGAACTGTTTGCGGAAGAAGGTCGCGATCTTCCAGGCGTCGATCGCTTTCCATGGAAGTTCGCCGGTGGTGTAGTGACCGCAAGGAAGCCACACCACGTCCAGCGGCAAATCATACTTGCGCGCTTCGGCGATCGCCTGGCGCGAAAGGTCCAGCGGAAACGTCAAATCATAACGCGCCACAATGAAACGCATTGGACGGTGGTCCATCTGCTTGAGCCGTGGCATGAAAGGCAGCGGACTGATCGGCGTCCAAAACGTGCGCAGTTCTTCCAACGTCAGATGGTCCGCAAATCCGGCACGCACGTGTGCAGTAGAAAGCCCGCGCCAAACAACGTCTGCGACATACCCTGAAACGTGATTGAAAGCCCCAGCCTTGAGATCCGGTTCGTGAGTGAAAGCAAGAAACGCGATACACGAACCGACACTCGTTCCTAGAATTCCAATCTGTTCAAAGCCTTCGTTCTTCAACCAGCGCACGGCCGCGCGCGTATCGAGCACTGCCTGACGCATCGATTGAATCGAGCGCCCGACGTTTGTAGAGACCAGATGATCGGCGCGTTCCAGTTCAGCGGGTTTGCGTTGCAGGTGGTACGGAAGCGTCAGCCGCAGCGCCGCCATTCCGATCATGTTGAAGATGCGGCAGGCTTCGACGTGACTTTCCGGTTGCGCGTTCCACTGCGGCAGCACGACCACTGCGTTGCGCGGTCGCCGGCCGTTTTTGCTCTTTGCCGGGAAGAACCTGCCGCGCGCGATGTTGTTCTCGGGCGAAGGCGTGGTTATCA
>DASZDV010000269.1:0-11590 GCA_035941575.1 Pyrinomonadaceae bacterium | reverse complement strand
CCGTCTTCCAGTCGCTCAGACTCGCCATTTGCATGAACCAACAGCGGCGGATTGTGACCGGCGTTCGTAAACGAGAGGGTGCGTTCAGCTATGTTTACGACGCCATAGAATGCGGTGATGAATTTGTGCAGTGGCATATTTGAATAGAGCACGCGGTTAAGCTGCGTGCTCAGTTCCGCCGGTGAAAGATTCTGGACCACCAGCGACTTCAATGCTGCCTGAAAGTTTGACATCAACAGCGCCGCCGGCAGTCCCTTTCCAACCACATCAGCCACGCAAAGTGCGACGTGTTCATCGTCGGTGTTGAAAGCTGCGACGTAATCACCGCCGACCGTTGTTGCTGGTTGCCACTGAATTGCGATCTCAAGACCAGGAACCGCCGGCAGCGTGTTCGCCAGTAAGTTTTCCTGAAGCTCACGCGTTTCGATCAATTCAAGTCTGAATTGCGCTTCCGTCTTCCGGCCGCTCGCCAGTCGTTTCTGCACGCGCCGCCGAGCACGTGCATGTTTCACCTGTTTGCGAAGTGTTTCGAGAAGGCGCGCGTTTTCCCACGGCTTTTGAACGAAATCTCGAACGCCGCGTCGCATGGCTTCGACTGCGAGGTCCACCGTTCCCCAAGCCGTCATCACCACGATCGGAAGCAGCGGATCGAGCGCGTGAATCCGCGAGATCAGGTCGATGCCTTCGCGTCCGCTAGTGGTGTCGCGAGCATAGTTGAGATCCAACAACACGACGTCAAACTGCGCGTGCTCGATTGCGTCGAGCACCGCCGCGGGCGAGGAAACCGTCTGCGGTTCATACCCGTCGCTCTTCAGCAACAAGCGCAACGCGGCGAGGATGTCAGAATCGTCGTCCGCGATGAGCGTGCGTGGAATCTGGGGAACAAAACTAGTTGTACTTTCGAGGGAAATCACGATTATTACTCCGTTCTTAATGCCACAATCGGATCCACGTGAGTCGCGCGACGCGCCGGAATCAGACAAGCGAAAAGCGCAACGGCCAACAGCACGATTGACACGCCGGCAAACGTGAGAGGATCGGTAGGTGATACTCCATAGAGTAGACCAATCAACACTCGCGAGAGTGCGAGAGCGCCGATCAATCCGAGCCCGAGACCGATCAGAGTCAACGTCATTCCTTGTCGAACAACCAATCGCAGGACGTCGGCTCGTTTGGCGCCGAGCGCCATGCGAATGCCGATCTCGTGTGTTCTCCAGCTCACGGAGTAACTCATCACGCCATACAGGCCGACCGCCGCGAGCACGAGTGCGACCGCCGCAAAAATGCCGAGCAACAGCATGTTGAATCGACGTGGTGCGACTGACGTTCCCAACAAATCTTCGAGTGTTTGTGTGCGCCAGATTATCTGTTTCGGATCGAATGCTTTCACTTCCGCGCGCACCGCTGGTATCAGTTGTGACGCATCACGCGCTTCGGTGCGAATCATCAGATTCAGGCGGCGCTCGGGATTTTGCAGATGTGAAACATACATCTCCGGCTGCACATCAACGTCGAGACCGTTGCGTCGAATGTCATTTACAACGCCGATGATCTCGCGCGGAGTTTCGTCTTCGCCGTCGAAGATGATTCGTCTGCCGATCGGATCTTCGTTTGGAAAATAAAACTTCGCGAATGCATTGCTGACGACCAGCACCTGCGGCGAATTCGTTGTGTCGTAATCCGTGAAGGTGCGGCCACGCAACAGTGTGATGTTCATCGTGCGGAAGTAATCGCTGCCGGCGACGGTGTAATCAGCAACGGCTTCTTCACCTGGTTTGTACGGCGCGCGGCCTTCGACCTGGAAACTGAGTTCGATGTCCATATCGGTCATCGGCACGTTGCTAACGACAGAAACATCGCGCACGCCGGGCAACGCCTTCATGCGTTGAAGGAGCTGTTGAAAGGCCGCCGAACGCTGCTCGGGTTTCGTGTATGTGGTTCTGTTCAACGGAATGTCGACCGCGAGCACGCTACGCGGATCGAATCCAGCGTCCGTTTGCAGTAACCGCCAAAAACTATTGATAAGTAATCCCGCGCCTGCAAGCAGCATTAACGACAAAGCGACTTCCGACACGATCAGCGCGCTACGCATGCGGTTACGTCCGTGCGACACTCCACGACCGCTGTCTTTCAGCATGTTGCCCGGATCGGGTTTCGAGGCGTGCAGCGCAGGAGCAAGACCAAACACAATGCCGGTCAACGTTGCGATACCGAGCGTGAAGAAGAGTACGTAACGATCGAAACTGACGTCGCGGAGCCGGGGAACGTTTGCTGGTCCATACGCCACGAGCAGATCCGTTCCCCAACTCGCGAGCAACAACCCGATAGCGCCGCCGGCTAATGACAACAGAAGACTCTCAGTTAAGAGTTGCGCAGCAATTCGTCCGCGACTCGCGCCGAGCGCCATTCGAATCGCGACTTCCTTTTGTCGCGCAGCGGCGCGCGCAAGAAGCAAGTTCGCGACGTTTGCACAGGCAATCAACAGCACCAAACCAACTGCGCCAAGCATCACGAGCAGCGCGGGGCGATAGTCGCGCGTGAGGTCTTCATGCATCGACGTCACGTTGAACAGTACGTTTGTGTTTGAAACCGGCGACTGCTGTTCGACCTGCCGCGAAAGGAGGTCGAGATCTGCTCTTGCCTGTTCGACTGTCGCGCCCGGTTTGAGTCGCGCGATTGCCGACAAGAATCTGTTTGCGCGCTCCTCGCGCATCTCTTTGGTCATGAACGCGGCGGAAAAAATCGGCTCCCAAAAATCCTGTTGTTCGTCGCTGATTGGATACTCGAAACCAGCGGGCATGATGCCGATCACCGTTGTTTTGCCGCCGAGCTCGATTTCGCGGCCGATGATATTTTTGTCGCCGCCGTATCGCCTTTGCCACAGACTATGACTGAGTAGAACGACGCCCGCTGCCCCCGGCTTGTCTTCTTCGGGTGTGAACACGCGGCCCATCTCCGGTTTCACGCCAAGCACGTTGAAGTAGTCAGCACTGACTGCGGCGCCGATCACACGTTCCGGATCGCCGCCTTCAGTCATGATGGTGCCACTCCGCTGGACCGTCGCGACGTGTTGAAGTGTTGTCGACGACTTCTGTATGTCGAAAAAATCAGGCACGGAGAAAGTGCCGCGGCCGTCGAGTGCCTGGTTCCGCTGTTCGCTGGAAAGCATCACTAGCTGTTTCGGCTGCTCGTAAGGAAGCGGCTGCAACAACACCGTATTCACGACCGAGAAGATCGCGGTGTTCGCACCGATGCCCAATCCGATTGCGAGGATTGCGATGGCGGTGACGCCGGGTTTCTTCAATAACATTCGAGCGGAATAGACGAGGTTTTTCCAAAACACGTCCATGGGCACTCCTTTGCGAACTCAGTCGACTACTTGGAATTTAGTGCAGCGCAGACGAAATAACGGATCCGACGACAATCGGATAGCGTGAGGGAATCAAAGGACGTGCCAGTTTAGGACTTTTGCAATTAGCGGTTGTTTTAAGGCGGACCGCGCGAAAGTTCGCGAGCCTGGCCCGCCTTTGTATTTCACAAATGAGACTGGGCAGTCCCATTTTCGAGTAAAGCCGAGGTTCAACGCTCGACGCTGTTACTTCTTCTTGGCCGAGCTTTTCTTCGTCGTTGGTGTCTTGGCCACGGGCGGCACATAAATCTTTTGTCTCTTGTTCGCCCCGATAACTTCGATACCTTTGGTTCCCAGTACGCTGTCGAGCTGAAGGGTAACCGTGTACGGTGCTGTCGCGGGCAGGCCGATACCGGGTAGCGTGCCGACGACTTCGATGCCCCAAAATTCAGGGCGTCGTATGTAGATCAGGGGAACGAGCTGGACCGTCATGTTCAGGTACGGCTTGGTGCCTGAAACGATCAGGATCCACGTGTCAGGGAGGAAGCCCGGTCGGACTTCAGCCCGGGTAAAGTTAATTAGTCGGACGGATGACGGCGTTGGCGCTTTCAAGAAAACTTCGGTCTTCATGCTTTTGACTCCTTGATGTGGGTTAGTTGTGAGGCTGGAGGGGCAGATGCGCGCACCAGCAAGAAAAACGGTTAACGTTGCGACCCTTTGATTAAAGCGCGACTAGTATATAGTCGTTCGGCGGTTTTTGCGCACGCAATCAAAAGAACAACACAACTTCATTCGTATCTCAGCGCCACTAATGGATCGATCTTTGTTGCCCGTCGAGCCGGCAAACAACACGCAAGAATCGCAACCACTGCCAACAAGATCGGGGCAACAATAAATGTGATCGGGTCAAGTGCCTTTACGCCAAATAGCAATGGCGTCTTACCTGGACCAACTTCAGATAGAGCAGATCCAAGCACACGTGTTAGTGCAAACGCGCCTAACAGGCCAATCGATACACCCGCAAAAACAAGCACAGCGCATCGCCGCAGCACCAACCACATGACGTCTCGTCGTAAAGCGCCCAATGCCATACGAACGCCCATCTCGCGCGTGCGCTGCACAACGCCCCACGAAACCACGCCGTAGATACCGACAACCGCGAGTAACATTGCAACGATCGCGAACGCGCTGAGTAAGATCATCGCGGCTCGCTGCGGGACCACAGCTCGCTGCATGCGATCCTCCATAGTGCGGACTTCATACAGTATCATCTGGCTATCAACGGCATGGACTGCGGCTTGAATTGGTGCGTTTAGGCTTTGGGGTTCAAATTGCGTTCGCACAGTTAAATACAAACTCCCCATCGGAACTTGTGAGAGGGGCATGTAAACATGAAGCGGCGTCTGTTCAATGACTCCTCCCAGTTTGACGTCCCCAACAACCCCGACTACTTCACGCCACGGGGACTGCTCCTTCGTCCATTCTGGCCAACCCTGCTTCACTCTTTTGCCAATTGGATTCTCATTGGGCCAGATTCGCCGCGCCATCGTTTCATTGATGAGAACCACCGCTGTTGACTTCTCTGCGTCTGCTTCGGTAAATAACCGGCCCTTCAACAATGGAATTCTCATTGTTTTGATGTATTCAGGGCTGATCGGATTGAAGGCGGCGCTCGGAAGTTGCGTGCGCTCCGGTACAGGCTGATCTTCAACAATAAATATCGATCCCCAGTGCGATCCTTCGATCGGCAAAGAGAGTGTGAACGCGGCCGATTCGACACCGGGAATAGCCTTGATGTTAGTTATTACGTCGCGCCGGAAAGATTCTTGTTTGGCGACAGACTTATACTCGTAGCCAAGGCCGAGCCGCATCGTCAGGACGTGATCCGACTGGAACCCAGGATCTACGTTGGCAATCTTGTACATAGTGCGGGTCATCAGGCCGGCGCCTGTTACCACCACTAAGGCAAGAGCAATCTCAGCCACTAACAAGCCGTCAAAAAGACGGCGACGCAGAGGCCCGGAGGTCGACGACCTTCCGCCTTGAGCGAACGCCATGGCGGGCTGAGTGCGCGTCGCAGACCATGCAGGCAAGAGTCCAAACATCAACCCGGTCAACAAAGTGAGTCCTGCTGTAAACAGCAAGACTCGTCCACTCAATTGCACATCAGCCACGCGCGGGAGATTTTCTGGCGCCAACCTGATCAACGCAGACAATAGCCAGCGCGCACAAAGGATTCCGGCTAAACCTCCCAGCAGTGACAGCAGAAGACTTTCATTTAACATCTGCCGAATCAGACGACGACGTCCAGCTCCCAGCGCCATTCTGATTCCCATCTCCTGTTCACGAACCAATGCACGTGCAATCGACAGATTGGCGACGTTGACACATGCGATGAGCAAGACAAATCCAACAGCACCCATCAGAACCAGTAACGTCGAGCGCACTTCGTGAACGATCATCGTTTGAAGTGAACGCGCGAATGCACTGGTCCCGTTATTTTTATCCGGATACTCTTGCGACAGCTGAGCCGCGAGCTGCCGCATCTCAATGTCGCCCTGACTTACTGAAATCCCCTGTTTCAGTTTGGCAATTGCACGAAGTCCCAGATAGTTTCCGCGATCGAACCATGAAGAGTTGGGTTCCAACCAACCGCCCAGTGGCGCCCAAACATCAGTCTTTCTAACAAATTCAAAACCAGGGGGCATTACACCGATGATTGTATAGGCGTCGCCTCCGAAATTTAGTGTCCGTCCCAAAATATTTGGATCCGAGCCGAGCGTACTCCGCCAGAGTGAGTCACTGATGAGTACGACCGTCCCCACAGGTGTGTAGTTCTCTTCCTCCTCTGTGAAAATTCGACCCAGCTGTGGTTGAACTCCGAGAATGCGGAAGTAATTCAGCGTGACTTCCTGGCCGACCAAACGTTGTGGACTATCCATGCCAAGGAGTCTGAATGAATCGAATCGAAAAGCTCCAATTTCCTCGAACGACTTTGCACGCGTCTGGTAGTCGCGAAAGTTAAGTAGCGAAACGCCTATCTCCTGACCCTCTTTGCTGATCTCATCGATCACTACGAGTCGATCGGCGTCCGGAAATGGCAGGGGATTCAGAATCACGGCGTTGACGAAACTGAAGATCGCAGTGTTAGCGCCAATTCCTAAGGCCAACGTGATTACGACCACACACGCAAAGCCTGGGTTTTTGCGCAACATCCGCACCGAATATTTCGAATCTTGGTAAATTTCGCTAAGCATATTCTTTTGTCCCTTGATCTTTGTGCTTGGTACTTGTTCTGGTCTGCGGCTGGCCTCGCCCTGAGTTTACTTCCTCGGCGGCCTACAAACGGTAGGTAGGCTGCTGCCGCGTACCACTCCGCCCGCAGCACTCGTATCGTTGTTTCTGTCAATCATATTGACGGGAGTGTCGTCATAATATAGTCGCTGATTTAATTTAGTCAGATCCGTTAAGTCTCCGGTTTCGGTCCAGACGTAGATGACGAGTCGATACGCAATCGAGCGGTCAGCACCGGGCGGGATGGATTCCTGATCCGGGCCTAGTTGTGTTTCTGTCCGAAATGCCGGGGCGAGTTCTTCTGTTGCTTTATTGCCACCCGACGGAATTTGCACTGGGGAGACACCCGCGTATGTGTAAGCAGCTAGATTTTTGTAATAGTGTTTTCTACCGCCATAATCAACATAGAATTTTGAGACATCATAGTTAAAAGTCTCAGCTTTGGGAGCATTGTTCTTAATCGAGCATAAGAGGTAGACCATCCATACCCCTTTCTTAACATCAGAGTGATCATCCAAGCGGATCTGCCTCCACTCTTCGAAAGGGCCATTGTCCTCCTTAGAGTGATGGGTTGTCGCAAATTCGTACTCCGTGAAATTGACTGGCTGGTCGTATTCGATAGATACCAGTTTGGTCAACCCTTCTCCGATGTCTTTGCACCCGTTGCCTCCAAGAAGCGTTAGCAACAGAAGAAACATGAGAATCAGAGTACTGCTGGTGAAAGCTGTGCGTGCGGAGATTGACATGAGATGTCTCCTTACGGTGATCGCGTTTTAAGGCTTAGACGGAAGTGAATTGCTCTACTGCAGCGACAATCTTTTACCGTCTGCTTTTACCGCGCCGCCCATTGCACGCGAAACTCTGAAATGATTGGTGGAGCCGAGGGGGATCGAACCCCTGACCTCATGACTGCCAGTCATGCGCTCTCCCAGCTGAGCTACGGCCCCAAGTAGAGTAGTGAGACACGTCGTAACGACCGATGCAGACTAGCGTAGCGTTTTGCGTTCGGTCAAGCAATGGCGTGATTCGAATCCAAGAACACAAGAATTTGTTGCTAAGAAAGTGCCTGGCTTTCCCCTTGGAGTAGTTGAGCGAACTGCTGTAGCTCGGCCAGGTTAAGATCGGATACAACCCAGTAAGTCATGCCGGCGTTGGTCCAACGAATCAGGTTGTAACCCTGATGCACTGAGGCTTTTTCATTAACGGGCGCTGCCCCACTTGACGGCCAAACGAACACGTTGATCGAATGCTGCCCACGTTGATAGACCAACGCGGCGACGCGACGATTGCCGATGTAATCGAGTCGCCCGCCGTTCAGATTGAATCCCTGTTGACTCAGGTCCTTAACGGGCGGCGAAAAATCAAGTTTGCCATCGAACCATGGCTTAACTGTGTGTCGATCGGAAGACGGGACGTCAGTTAAGTGATCGGCCATCAGTGAGCGCACATGGCTCGATACTATCTCCTCAGCAACCAGGTCGCCCGTCGATTGTCGACCAAAGATTCCCGCAACGACCCAGATAACGATCACCGCAGCGATCAACGACGTTCCGGCCAATACCCATCGCCAGCGAAGAATTATCGATCTCCGTTGCGGTTCGCTTTCGCGACGCAGAGTAGATCGCAAACGTCGTTCAAAATTGGTGGGAGGGTCAAATCGCAGAGCGCCGTCGCCTATAACAGAATGCAAACTACGAATCCCTTTGTAGCTTTGCGTGCAGGCGTGGCAGTCCCTCAGGTGTTCTTCGATTTCCATGCTCTTGACGAGGTCGACCTCGCCGTCGACATAGCCGTGAATCAACTCACGCGTTTCGTGGCAACTCAATGCGTGCCTCCTTGCCCATGCGTTTGGCGAGCAGCGCTTGCAGTCGTTTGCGCCCGCGCGCCAATCGTGACATGACGGTGCCAATGGGAACGTCGACGATGTCAGCGATCTCTTTGTAAGAGAGGTCTTCCATCTCGCGCAGCACCATAACTTCCCGAAACTCAACAGGTAACTCTTGCAACGCGTGTCGCACCATTTGCGAATCCGCACTCTGCAAGAGGATCATTTCGGGATCCGCAAAGTCCAAACCGACTTCGTCAAGCTTGTCTTCGATCGGATCTGACAACCGAAGCGCCCGGTTCTTCTGCAGCCACGTGTAACAGGTATTGCGCACGATGGTCATCAGCCACGAACGGCTATCCCCACCGTAATAACCGCTGAAGGACTTAAGGGCGCGCAAGTAGGCTTCCTGGACTACGTCCTCCGCGTCATGTTCGTTGTGTAACAACCAGCGCGCCAGGTTGTAGGCGGCGCCCAGATGCGGCAAAGCAATCTCTTCAAACCGAACGGCTTTGCTTTGATCTGGCAACGAAGCTCCCTCGCTAGTTCCCGGTGCCCAACCTTCTAAGTGAAGACAGAAGTACCTGCTTTTTTATTCCCGCCAAATGATTAGCAGAACGGCAGGAATATCACACGCAGATTCGAGTCTGTACAGGTGATGGCAATACTAATGAAGAGAAAGAAAGAAGATGAACAAACTAAGTAACTGGCTGCTCAATCCCCCAATAGATGGTCCAAGAGCGACTCTTTTGATCCGATTAATGGCCGGGGCTGTTTTCGTGTGGGAGGGCATCCTCAAATTCGTCTATCCGAATCAGGGCATCGGACGTTTTACAAAGCTCGGATTTCCTGTGCCTCATTTCACGGCAACTGCCGATGGCTGGCTTGAGATTATCGGCGGCATTCTGCTGCTGACGGGTTTGCTGACGCGCCTAATCGCCGTGCCATTCATCATTGAGATGGTTGTCGCCATGGCCTCGACAAAGATCCCGTTGTATCTTGGGACGTCTCCGTTGCCGCTCCCGCCGGTACCACCGCAAATCGGTTTCTGGGCGGTGCTGCACGAGATACGCTCGGAATACGCGCAACTCGTAAACTGTGCTTTCCTGCTGCTGGTGGGACCGGGTCCCTGGTCTATTGATGCGCTTTTAGCGCGAAGGCGCGAAGTCATTTCAACTAGACCACTGAAAGGAGCTAAGCTTCAGGAACTAGAGGTGTGAGAAATCACTATGCAAATAATCTGCCTTTGAATAATGAGATTTACTTAACCTTGCGGGTGGCGGCGTAGAGTGCGAGGGCGGTGCCGCCGACGAACATTAAGGCGCCGCCGATGACGCGTGTGTAGTTTGGTAGTTGGCGAATGTCAGTTTCAGTGATGATGACTGCGGATTTTGGTTCGACGTAAAGCGCCCGGTAGGTGATTACGCCACCAATGGTCGCGAGGATGATGCCCACTATGAGGAGCAGCGCTTTCATTTACCCTTAAACGCCGGCTTGCGCTTTTCGAGAAACGCGCTGACGCCTTCATCTTTATCTTCAGTAGAAAAGCAGAGCGCGAACAGGTCCACTTCGCGACGCAAACCTTCGTCGAGATTCGAACGTGACGCGAGTTTTACCGCTTCCTTCGCGAGTTGCAATGCGACCGGACTCTTCTGGGCAATGCGATTCGCGATCTCCATCGTCTTTGCTTGCAGTTGATCGGCCGGAACCACGTGGTTCACTAACCCGATCGCAAACGCAGTCTTCGCGTCGATGATCTCGCCAGTGAGAATCATCTCCATCGCCTTGCCTTCGCCCACGAGTCGCGTCAAACGTTGTGTGCCGCCGCCGCCGGGGATAATTCCGAGGTTGATTTCAGGCTGACCAAACGACGCCGTTTCGCTCGCGATGCGAATGTCGCAAGCGAGAGCAAGTTCACAGCCACCGCCAAGACAGTAACCATTGACCATTGCAATCACCGGTTTCGGAAACGAGTCGATCGCGGTGAACAACGAACGACTCATCATCACGTCGCGCTGCGTGATCGATGTTCGTCCCGCAAACTCGGCGATGTCTGCTCCGGCAATAAACGCTTTATCGCCGGCGCCAGTGAAAACAACTACGCCGACCGAACTGTCGTTGCGAAGTTCGTCCAACAGTGCCGCGCCTTCTTCGCGCGTTTTGATATTCAGCGCGTTTCGCTTGTCAGGACGATTGATTGTGACTATCGCAACGCGATCACGTTTTTCGACCAACAAGGTCTCGTATGATTGCGGCATTAATTGACTCCGAAATGAAAGTATTAGGACTTCGTTGGGGCTTGTTCCGGCGGTGGACCTTCAGGATCCGTGGTGACTGGCTGTTCGTCGGCGACCCACGACACAAACAAGCGCAACCAGTTCTCGGTTGGCTCCGCTATCTGAACGCCTACACGCGCCGTGCCGTAAATCGCCGGCGCAACGCGCACTACCAGCGCCGTGGCTTCAATGGGTGAACCGTCGGGCCGGTGCGCGCGCAGGTACAAACGCTCGCCGCGCGTAACTTTCTGATTGAGATGAAACAACGCGCCGGACGTCGAAATGTCGTCGGTCTCGGTCGGCTCACTCCACGCGGAGCCGTCTTCCGTGCGCCCCGATACAACGATCGGTAGGCGCAACGACATACGCAGCGCGAACCGTCTCTCTTCGTGGTTGTAGGGTGTGCTCATCGTCCCATCAAACCGTGCTCATGAAGACTGCGCGCGCCGCGCGTCTTCATTGGTCCAATCGTAAAAGCCCTGGCCGGTTTTCTTCCCCAACTTTCCTTCACTCACCAGGCGACGCAGAACTTCCGGCGGTCGAAACGTTTCAGAGCCAAGCTCGCGATGAAGATACTCCGCAATGTTCAATCGCACGTCCAGTCCGACGAGATCCGTTAACTTCAGCGGACCCATGGGGTGGTTGTAGCCCAGTTCCATCGCGGTATCAATGTCTCGCGCGCTGGCGACGCCCTGCTCAACCATGCGCATCGCTTCGAGTCCCAACGCAACTCCCAAACGGCTGGACGCAAATCCCGGGACATCCTTAACGACGATCGGCTCCTTGCGCATTTTGCTGCCGACGTTCGTAACTGTCTGTACGGTTTCGTCGCTTGTCTTCTTCCCT
>DASZDV010000268.1:0-3340 GCA_035941575.1 Pyrinomonadaceae bacterium | reverse complement strand
CTTGAACGAACCAAGACTCACGCAATGGGACGCGTGGGGGAACCGTGTCGATAGAATCGAGTTGACGCCGCTGTGGCAGCGTGCCGAACGCATCGCCGTAGAACACGGGATTATTGCAACGGCCTACGAACAAAAACACGGCAGTTTTTCGCGAGTTCATCAGTGCGCGCTTGCATACCTTTTCACGCCTTCAACCGACATCTACAGTTGTCCGCTCGCGATGACTGACGGCGCCGCACGAACTCTCCTCGCCTCCGGAAATCAAAGGTTAATTGATCGTGCCGTGCCTCATCTGATCACGCACGAGCCGTCGCAGTTTTGGACCGCAGGTCAATGGATGACCGAACTCACCGGCGGTTCAGATGTAGGCCTGTCAGAAACGATCGCGAAGGAGGAGCCGGGCACTGAATCTGGCGTACGCCGGTTTCGTTTGTACGGAAGGAAATGGTTTACTTCGGCCGTGTCGTCCCAGATCGCACTGACCCTCGCGCGACCCGAAGGCAATCCTCCCGGCGGACGCGGTCTGGCGCTCTTTTACATCGAAACGCGAGACGAGCACGGACGTCCACGCAATATCGAAATCAACCGGCTCAAAGACAAACTCGGAACACGAAAAGTCCCGACGGCAGAACTAACTCTCGCCGGAACACCCACAGAACTCGTGATCGGGACCACGGACGGTGTGCGCAACATCACGCCACTGCTAAACATCACGCGTTTATGGAACGGCATCAGTGCGGTCGCACTGATGCGGCGCGGAGTGGCGCTGGCGTTTGACTACGCGGGCAAGCGCGTGGCCTTTGGTTCACCGCTGACTGACAAAGCTCTGCACATGGATACGCTGGCCGGTCTGCAAGCCGAGGCAGAAGCGGCATTCCATCTTGCGTTTTACGTTGCTGAGCTAACGGGCCGCAGTGAAACACGCGAGATCGATGACGATGACGAATGGCTGTTGCGCTTGCTGACTCCGGTAATGAAATTGACGACAGGCAAACAAGCCGTGGCTGTTGCAAGTGAAGTCCTCGAGTCCTTTGGCGGCGCCGGTTATGTTGAGGACACCGGGTTACCGGTGTTGTTGCGCGATGGTCAGGTGCTTCCGATTTGGGAAGGAACGACAAACGTACTCGCACTCGATACGCTTCGCGCCATCGGCCCAACCGGATCACTCGCACCGCTGATTTCCGCGGTGAAGCGGATGCTCGAACCGCTTCGCGATCCACAGCTTACTAATGCTGTGAACAAAACTCTGGCCGCTTTCGACCACGCCGAGACTTGGTTGCGCAAAGCACAAGAAACAGATCAAGCAACACTGGAATCAGGCGCGCGTCGATTCGCGTTAACTCTCGGCCGTGCAATGGAACTGGCGCTCCTCGTGAGACACGCGCATTGGTCCAACGACCACGAAAAGGATCGACGCGCCACGTTGTCCGCGCAACGCTTCGCGCAAGCCGGCGTCGATCTAATCTTCGAGAACTAGCTCGTAAGCTGCTACACTGCAAAACCTTTATAAATAACGGCTACGAGCGAGTTCGACGCACGCTGATGAAAAAACTACTCCTACTTCTATCGCTCCTCGCGCTTTTCTCAACTGTTGCCGCCCAACAATTCGATCCCGATCTCTACTCAGGTCTCCGTTGGCGAATGATTGGTCCATTTCGTGGCGGGCGTGTGAACGCCGTCAGCGGAGTCGTGGGCCAACCCGACACGTTTTACTTTGGTTCCGTGGGCGGTGGCGTGTGGAAGTCTTCGAATGCCGGCCGTACGTGGACGCCGATCTTTGATGCGACGGGTGTTGCCTCAATAGGCGCGATCGCTGTCTCGACCGCCACTCCAAAGATCATCTACGTCGGAACCGGTGAACCCGATATGCGCGACTCGATCGCGTACGGCAACGGCGTCTACAAGTCAGTGGACGCGGGAAAGACCTGGACCCATATCGGGTTGGAGAACACGAAACAGATCGGCCGCATCATCGTCGATCCGAAGAACTCAAACACTGTATTCGTAGCCGCGCTCGGAAACGTTTATGCGCCGAACGCCGACCGTGGCGTTTATCGATCTACCGACGGCGGCGCAACGTGGCAAAAGGTCCTGTTTAAGAACGAGGACGTGGGCGCGATCGATCTCGCGTTCGATCCCATCGATTCCAAAATAGTCTACGCGACACTATGGAACGTTCGCCGTCCACCCTGGTTTATTTACGCACCGGCAAATGGACCAGGCGCGGGCATCTTCAAGTCTGTCGACGGCGGCACAACGTGGAAAGAGATCTCCGTGGGAATTCCGCTCGAAGGCCGCGGACACATTGGTATCGCAGTGGCGCCGACAAATCGCAACCGAATCTATGCAGTGGTGGATGCAAGAGAAGGCGGCGTGTTTATCTCGAACGACGCTGGCGCAACGTGGGGCAGGCTTTCTGCGGACAAACGTTTGTGGGACCGCGGTTGGTATTTCGAAAAGGTCACTGTAGATCCGAAGAACGCCGATCTCGTCTACGTAATGAACACTTCAATCTATCGTTCGACGGACGCCGGCAAAACGTGGACGCCAATTAAGGGCGCGCCCGGTGGTGACGATTACCACCAACTCTGGATCAACCCTGACGATCCGAAACGCATGATCGTCGCGAGCGATCAGGGATCGATCGTTACTGTAGACGGAGCACTGACGTGGAGTTCGTGGTACAACCAACCGACCGCGCAGATCTATCACCTTGCCGGCGACTATCGCTTTCCGTATTGGCTCACTGGCGCACAACAAGACAGCGGCGCTGTCGGCACGCCGTCGCGCAGCAACCATTCGGATATTTCCAACCGCGACTGGGAAGGCCTCTGCGCGGGTGGCGAGGCTGGTTACACGGCGCCTGATCCACTTCATCCCGAAATACTGTTTGGCGGCACAGTCTCCCGTTGTAACGTTCTGACGGGCGAAACGAAAAACGTTTCACCCGAACGCGGTGGAACGCCGGGACAGTTCCGTCACGCGTGGACGCAGCCACTCGTGTTCTCGCAAGCCGATCCTCGCGCGCTCTATTACGCAAATCAGTATCTGTACAAGACGACGAATGGCGGTGAAAGCTGGACGCAGATCAGTCCT
This sequence comes from Pyrinomonadaceae bacterium, assembly GCA_035941575.1. Classification (GTDB taxonomy): domain Bacteria; phylum Acidobacteriota; class Blastocatellia; order Pyrinomonadales; family Pyrinomonadaceae; genus PSRF01. Next base: position 244 of record DASZDV010000268.1, on the reverse strand, counting down.
GACATGACACGTGAAGATCCCGGCGTACCTTCAAATCTACACGAAGCGGCGGCGGCCGATGCCCCCGCGGACAAACGTCGCGGCGTGATCTACACCATCGCGCCTTCGCCGTTGCGCGCTGCGACGATCTGGATCGGAACGGACGACGGCCTGATCCATCTCACAAAAGACGACGGCAAGACCTGGCAGAATGTGACGCCGCCTGCGATGACCTCGTGGAGCAAGGTAGTAATGATCGACGCTT
>DASZDV010000267.1:0-2749 GCA_035941575.1 Pyrinomonadaceae bacterium | reverse complement strand
CCGTATACCTTGAACGACTCGGCGGCGAGCAAGGTGTCGAAAGTGGGTGGCGCCGGCGCGGGAGCGGCTGGCGTTTTGGTGGGAGTCTTCTCTTGGGTGCGACGCTTCTGTTGTGCAGCAACAGGAATCGCAAACGCGATTGAGATTATGAGTAAACAAGCGAGTGGGAGTTTCAGGAGGTTCATTAGCTTGCTTCACCTTGCCGTAGCGCTGACATCATAGCTTCGCTGCGCCACGCGTTTCCACAATTTATTTTCCCCCTCGACGCGAACCAGGTCGCGAACGACCTTGTAAGCCGCTGCGTACACCGTCTTGATCTCTTCGGCCGACCTTGCTGTTTCGAGCTTTCGTTCAAGATCCTTCGGCGCGAGCGCTGGTCCTTTTGCGTAGGGTTCGAGCAATTTTCCTTCGCCGGCAAGATAAAGCGCGATTCCTTCAGAGAACCAACGGGGCGTTTGACCGCCGCCGATCGCGTCAATAACCACATGTACGAGTTCGTGCCGCAGGGTTGTTTCGAGAATTCCGCGTCGTTTCAAAAGCGCTAACGGTTGCAGTTCAATGCGGTTGTTGCGTGTGGCGGCTGCGGCCCACGCCGGCAAGCCTGTCCGGCCGACGAAATCGCCTGTGGTTTTGTTGAAGACAATCTCAACGTCCGGAAACTGAAGGTCAACACCGGCTGAAGACACTCGACGCGCCAAGATGTTTCGCTGCGATTCGAGCAGGTTCAGGATGCGTCCGCTCTCTTTCGAGTCGACTGGCTCGAACGAAGTTAATCGGAAGTGGGTCGAGTTTTGTCGAGTCATCTGTGTAGTCGGTGGTCCAATGCTCGTCCCCGGAAAATACTTCGCAAGGATTTGACGAAAATTCGCTCCGCGCTGGCCCATCTCGTGCGCGCCCTCCTGGCATAACCCGAGACCGTGGCCGAAGCCGCTGCCACGAAATACAAATGCCGATCCAGATCGCGAAACCGTGAACCGCGAACTCTTCAAAACGTTCCAACCAAGCGCGCGACCGACGATCAGCTTGAATTCCCAACCACTAATGACCCGGTTTTGCGCGCCGGCAATCGAAACGAGCTCCGCTCTTCCTGTTTGATCGCGCCGCGCGACTGAGAGTTCCCGAATGTTTTGGCCGACGTCTGTCCGCGGATCGCTGCGCAGGGCCTTAACCATTTGATCTTGTGAGATCACATCGGTCCAGCGGCTGTGTGGGCCTGCATTGCAGTAGTCGTCACGAACTCCTGTCAGGTATTTCGGCGCGGGCGTGTGCCAAAGAGTTTCTACGTTTGCGGTGTTGCCACCGCATGAAGCGCCGAAGTATGAGTCGGCTATTTCACCGCGATCGTCCTGGAGTATGAGTCCTGAAGTCTTGCGTACGGCAGTCAGCGCGGCATCGCTCGGCGTGATTGATTCGAAGCGCTGGCAATGCGTGGTGCTACAGAAGTCGTAACCGTCTTGTTTGTGACGGCCGAGGTTCTTCAAAGCGAACGTGCGAACTGCGACGGCCAAGGCTTTGAGTGCTTCGGGTTGACCTTCAGTGCTGCCTTCGACAGAGACCACATGTGCGACGTAGTCTTCTAGAGACAGAGGAGTCGACGTGTTGTCAGTGACTTGGTGAACTACGACGGTCTGCGTTGCGAGAGTTTGAGGGGGAACAGGGATAGACGCGGATTGTTTGAGGATCGGGGCGGCTATTTGTGCCGCGTCGGAACCGTGACCGTTCTTTAAGTACACGACGACGGCCAGTTGTGCGTTCTCGGGTGCCGGCGGTTTGTTTGGCGTGAACGATAGACCAACAAACCAGCCCTGCGAACGAAAGCCTTTGAGCGGCGTGAAAGTTCCTGTCTTGCCGACGACGTAGCCGGGAAGGGAATCCAGGTTTGCTTTCTCTGCGGTGCCAAACTTCACAGCGCCACGCATGCCCGCCAGGAGTATCGCTCGCTCCGAATCTGAAATCTGAATTTGCTTCGATCCGTTAACGGAATCAAACAAACGCCCGCCGTTGAACAACGCGGCATAGGCCATCACAAGTTGAACCGGGGTGACCTGAACAAACTCACCTTCACCAATAGCACTACTCGGCTGCCATTTTGCTCTCACAATCGAACGCATTCCGAATTCTTCGAGTGTGTCAGCCAGTTGATCCGGCTTGATGCGCTGACCGAGTGTGACGAAGTAGTAGTTACACGAATACGCGATTGCTTCCGCCGGATTCAGTGGCGGCAGCTCGTGTGGGTGAGAACAAACCTCGACCTTGCCATTATCTTTTTCTTCGGCGCGGCAGCGCGTGCGCGAATTTTCATCGATGATTCCTCCGCGGAGCGCAGTCAGCGCTGTGAATGGCTTGATCGTTGATCCCGGAGGAAGCGCACGTTCATAGGCAAGCGTCGGATTAACCGCGGCGCGGATGAGTCCTGTTTGCGCATCGATAACGACAATCGCGCCTTCGCGATCGCCGAGTGCCGTGGCGGCGATCGTCTGAAGGCGCGTGTCGCTGTCGGGTGAGGAAGACGGCGTCTCCTTTCGCATGAATGCCAGCGAGAGAAAACAAACGCAGATCAGAAGGGCTGTTAAAGAGCGAAGAAGCATTGGTTCCTTGCTGACGCGGGGTCACTGTTGTTGTTGCGGGCGCGACAGAATCGAAAGAGTTCCGACCGTAGTCACCCAGCCGAGCAGGATCAACAGAGCGCTTGCGGCCAGCCTGAGAACCAACACCGAGGCTTCAAGCCACGCTCGTTCGATCTGCAGGT
>DASZDV010000266.1:0-3297 GCA_035941575.1 Pyrinomonadaceae bacterium | reverse complement strand
AACATGTCCGGCTCTTCAACCGTCAGAGCTTGAAGAATATGTTCGACCGAAACGAAGTTTTGGTCGCGACGCCGCGATTCGTTGAGCGCGTGTTCCAAAATGCGCTGCCCGCTGTCGCCAAACTTATCTTTGTATGAACCTAAATCAACCATAGTTCTCTTTACGACCGCCGCCTCAAATCAGATTCGTATTTCCCAAAAATTGGCTGCGACGGTGCTGTCCCAACTTTCAAACAACGTGACATCCAACCGCACGTTGGATGTTGCCAGCATAAGCGCCGTTGCGTTTCCATGCAATAACTAACTGCGGCGGCGATCTTCCTGCAATTTTCCTGCCGCGAGAATCTTTTTCGATTGTAAAGACTATTACGAAGTAGTGACGTTAGTTGAGTTTGAGGATCCTTTTGCTCGGACGGCAGGCGTCTCGCCTGCCTTCGTCGAAGCCGAATCCTCATGGTCAGTTGCAGGCGAGACGCCTGCGGTCCCAAGTACTTAGTAGTCGTAATCGTCGCCTCCTGGCATGGGCGGAGAGGCCTTCTTCCGTTCGGGTGCTTCCGTCACGGCGGCGTCTGTAGTCAACAATAAACCCGCGATGGACGCGGCGTTTTGCAGGGCCGTGCGTACGACTTTCGTCGGGTCGATGATTCCCGCAGCGGCAAGATCTTCCATCTCGCCCGTAACCGCGTTAAGCCCGCGGTTTCCTTTCAACCGTTCTACTTCGCCCACGATGACTGCACCATCGATGCCGGCATTTTCGGCGATTCTTCTCAACGGCTCCTGAAGAGCGCGTCGTACGATCTTGATGCCTGTAGCGATATCAGGATCGGCGCCGTCAACTTCCTGATCGAGCACCTTCGACGCACGTAGCAGCGCAACGCCGCCACCAACAACGATGCCTTCCTGGGCCGCTGCTTTCGTGGCGTTGAGTGCATCCTCGACGCGCATCTTGATCTCTTTCATCGCAGTCTCAGTTGGTGCGCCAACTTTCACGACGGCAACGCCACCGGCGAGTTTTGCGAGTCGCTCCTGTAGTTTTTCACGATCGTAATCGGAGGTGTTTTCTTCGATCTGCTTGCGAATCGTAGAGACGCGTCCCTGGATCGCTTTGCTATCGCCGCCGCCTTCCACAATGGTCGTCGATTCTTTATCAACGATGACGCGTTTCGCCGTGCCGAGATCACCCATCGTCACATTCTCGAGCTTAACGCCCAGATCTTCACTGATCACTTTTCCGCCGGTGAGTACTGCCAGGTCTTCGAGAATCGCTTTGCGGCGATCGCCGAATGCGGGAGCTTTAACTGCACACACCTTGATTGTCCCGCGAAGTCGGTTGACTACCAGCGTCGCGAGTGCATCACCTTCAATGTCTTCGGCGATGATCAGTAACGCGCGCCCGGCGCCTGCAGTCTGTTCCAATAAAGGAATCAGATCGCGCATGGCCGAGATCTTCTTTTCGAAAAGAAGAATGTAGGGTTCTTCAAGAATCGCCTCCATGCGATCCGCGTTAGTGACGAAATACGGAGACAAGTAGCCACGGTCAAACTGCATTCCCTCGACGATATCGAGCTCTGTTTGCAACGTCTTCGATTCTTCAACAGTGACGACACCGTCTTGACCGACGCGCTCCATTGCTTCAGAGATGAGCCGCCCGATCTCACGATCGTTGTTGGCAGAAACAGTTGCGACGTTCGCGAGTTCTTCCTTGCTCTTCACTTTCTTCGACATGCGTTCGAGTTCCGAAACGACACGTTCGGTAGCCAACTGAATACCGCGTTGAAGCGACATCGGATTCGCACCGGCGGCCACGTTCTTCACGCCCTCACGAAAGATTGCCTGGGCCAGAACCGTTGCGGTCGTCGTGCCGTCGCCGGCTTTGTCGTTGGTCTTGACGGCGACTTCACGCACCATTTGCGCGCCCATGTTCTGGTACTTGTCCTTCAATTCGATCTCTTTGGCGACAGTGACGCCGTCCTTGGTGATTACTGGTGGACCAAACTTCTTTCCCAGAACCACGTTGCGTCCCTTTGGTCCCAACGTAACGCGCACCGCATTCGCGAGCGTATCCACACCTTGAAGCATCGCGTTTCGTGCTTCTTCTCTAAACTTCAGTTCTTTAGCCGGCACTCTCGTGTCTCCTTCTCTTCTCGGTAGGACCTATGCGTCTTACTCTTCTTTTAGGTCCTATAGGCCCCTGTAGGACCTATTATTCACCCGCTTCTCGCGCTTGTTTCGCTCCCCGCCCGACTTTCACGCGCGTGGGCCGCAACAGCCGGTCGCCGATGCGGAAGCCGCGGCTGTATTCATCGATCACTATTCCGTCCATCTCCGGATCCGCTTCACCTGTGTCGACTGCTTCGTGCAATTCAGGGTCGAAAGGTTCGCCAATCGCAGCGATCGGCTCCACGCCCGCACTCGCCAACGCGTTCTGAAAACTATTCGCAATACTGCGAATGCCCTGAACGATCGCGTCGCGCGGCGAATCTTTGGAAGCTGCCTCCAGCGCGCGGTCCAGGTCGTCCATTACGGGCAACAGCGACTCAATGAATTTTGCTTTTCCCGCTTCCGCGCGTTCGTCAGCCGAACGATTCAAACGCATGCGGGTTTCGTCAGTCTCACGTTGCAGTTGCTGGCGCAGTTGATCGAAACGCGCCTGAACGTCCTGCACCTGTTTTTCCGCGGCTTTGGTTCGAGCCTCGAGCTCCTCCACGTAAGAGGGCTTCAGGTTCGGTGTTTCAACTTCCGCGTTCGTGTGTCCACTGCCCTCATCGTCGAGATAGATGCGACGGCGATCGGTTACGCGTACTTCGTTTTGTGCTTCGTCACCCATGTTCGATTTCTTCTGGTCCTGTTGCCTCATGATAGCTTAACTTCAATTTTCTGCGCCTTCTGCTCGGCGCGCTTTGGCAGACGAATCTGCAAAACCCCTTCCTTGTATTCAGCACCGATGTTTCCCTGGTCCACCGAAGCAGGAACGGTAAAGCTGCGCAAGAACTTTCCCCGCGGCCTTTCATTGCGACGAGACCCTGTCTCATCAATGACGCGGGTACCTTTCACAATCAAGCGGTTATCGTCGATGTCGATCTGCAAAGCGTCGCGTTTGATCCCCGGGAGATCAATTGCGATCAGGTAGCCTCTCTCCGTGTCGTAAATGTCGGCTGCCGGACTCCAGTCAGCGCGTTCAAACTCGTCACCTACCTCGCCGGTTTGAGTGCGCCTTTGCGTGGCGTCCTCGAAGAGACGATTCATCCTGTCCTGTAGCATCATGAGATCCTGCAACGGATTCCATTGTTGTGACATT
>DASZDV010000265.1:0-3927 GCA_035941575.1 Pyrinomonadaceae bacterium | reverse complement strand
CACGACGTGAGTGTCCGTTGATGCCTTAGCTTTCTTGATCGCATCGCCGCGGCCCACATCGTTTTGCGACACATCGACTGAGACCGACGACTCGGAACGCAAACGATCTCCGCAGCCACGCATCACCGCGTCGTAGTAGCTAAGCGGAAAGTATTCAAACGCACTGTTGCGTTCAGAAGCTATGAGAATGTTCAGCTCTGACTCTTTCGGTTTCGGCGTCGATGCAGGCGTTGGCTCCGGACTCGGCGTGGGAACTGGAGCCGCAGGTGGTGCTTTGGGTTGTCGGCGCCCCGACTGGCCGTGCGCAAACAAGGCGCAAATGGCAATCAATGCCAGGCAGAACAGTCCAAACTGAATTTTGTGACGTTTCACGTTCATCGGGACTGGAGAGAGGCCACAGATTGTAACACCGTCGCTGAGAATGGGAAGAGCTATTTGTTACACTGCGGATACCGGCGATGGATTCGCATTCTTCACTCGTGATTACGAACGTACGTGATCAGGCGCGGCTCACGCGTTCCTTCGATTTGCGCGTCGAGGATCCCGTCGGCTCTCACGTCGAGTTTATATCTGGACAGGTCGCCGTACTGCGTGTGCCGGGCGAAGAACCGGCCTACTTTGCGTTCGCCAGTGCGCCTGACGATCCTGAGTTGGAGGTGCTGGTGAAGCAAAAAGCCGGCGCCAGCAACGTTATCTACGATATGAAGGTCGGCGACAGGATGGAATTGATCGGAATCGCCGGGCACGGATTTCGGCTCGACAAACAGAAGCAACGCGATCTCGTTTTTGTGGCTATGGGAACTGGAGTCGCGCCGTTGCGATCGGCGCTGCGTCACGTGCTCCAACGCAAGAACGATTTCGGACAACTTGTAGTGTTGTACGGAGCGCGAACGCCCGACGACTTTTGTTACCGCGATGAGACTCAAAGTTGGGAAGACGCAGGCGTCGAACTGCGACAAGTCATCTCGCGTCCTGACGGTCACGACTGGTCCGGACCAACCGGATACGTGCAATCACTATTGGACCATGTACTGCCGAATTTGAAATCTCCGGTGGCTTTGATCTGCGGTTCTCAGGAGATGATCGCGCAGACGCGCGAACGTTTAGTGAAAATGGGATTCAGGGCGGAAGAGATCCTCACGAATTATTGAGACGACTTATTGAGGTGCGGGCTCCGCTGGTTTTTCATCGGCTGCAGGTTTCGCAACCGTTTTTACTCGAACACCCTCCGTCGGCAGATCGCCTTGCGAATAGAAATAGCGCAGGTGCGTCCAGATTCTTCGCTCTTTTTCCGCGTCAGCGGGACGTTCGAGCCCGAGTAGATCGAGCAACTTTAGACGATAAGTATCAACTGCTGACTGAACTTCTACGCCGAAGCCGCGAGTCGCCTGTATCGCGAGTTTGTAGAACGCCCAAAAACCCGCAAAGCACGCGACGATCAGAACGACTTTGGTAAACGTCGAGCGGCCGGCTGGAGCATAAAACGTACTGTAAATCGCAACGCTAGCCGAAATGAAAGACAGCAGCGACATGATGATCGTGAAATCAAGATAGATGTTTGCGTCTTCGATTCGCTGACGTGCTTCGGGCGGCAAAACGTGCATGAGTCTCGGCCAAATGGCACTCAGGTTTATTCCATATCTGTGCAGTGGGCCAGTCTCCTGGACCATCGCGACATTTCCGAGACGTGTCGGACGAATCCACCGTTCATCGGGGAAGGTCGCATTGAGGTGACTGTAGATAGACCGCCACTCTCGGTCCGCCGAGGTATAAAGGCGTTCAACCGCATCTCTGAGCGCTTTGGCATCCTTGGCCTGGTGCGTTTCCTTTATTTCCTTAACCAGGCGATCGATCGCGGTCCTGAGATACTCGAGACGTCTACTATTCGCGCGCAGAAGTTGCGCAGTAGCCAGCAACTGCCAGTATTCCGTTTCCGTCCAGTCGCCGCCGCTTCGAAAGCGTTTACGAAAGTCCCCGTGCTTAGCATTAAGTTTGTCGATTAGCGGAAAAGCCTGTTCGTGAGTGAGTTTGTTCGGATTGAAGGTCCCACCGAATTCCGTTTTCACCCAGAGCGGTACGTCAAAAACGGTGACTCTCACCTCCGATAGTTCTTTTAGTTTTTGAAACGACCTTACTTCCCAACTCCTTCCTAGCGAGAAGGGAATGTTGAGAAGGAAGTGAATCGCTTTGACTACTGAATTGGGTTTTCGAGTAATTGGGACATTCTTGAGGGCCCATTTCGGAAGGATTATGGCTTCGTTGTACCTTTGCTTAGTTGAGACATTGATGTCCCATCGTCCCTGGTACAGATTGTGAAGCAACCCGCGCACGCCATAGAGGACGTAGGCAAGCAGGTAAATAATCACCACGTAAGCGAGCAGGTTCAGTGGCAGTTTCCAACCCGAAGCCCACAAGTCGTTGAGATTCGTTTGCATCTGCGCCCACCCGACGCGCAGAAACTTTAGGAAGGAAACGAAAAGCAGACTCGGGACAAATGCCGCGATCAGGAATCCCTTACCGAACAGTTTTTGGAACTGATCGACTACCGCCTCAGTCATGGCCGGGTGAGCACCTCACGTTTTCCGCACGCTGCTGACGGATGATAAGGGCAGGGGCAACTGTTCCAAGTGTGTGCTCCGTCTTCTTCATCGCCTTCGCAGATGTAAGGATCGGGCACGTCGAGATTGATCCGCTCGCTGTGAAAGTCCTTGATTATCTTTTCAATCTTGTTAATAGCGCCGGTTAGGTTGTCCGAGGCAATATGAAGCTCTACCTCCCGCTGCAAGCCCGGCATTTCTTGAACCATCCTTGCGTGTGGCAGATTCTTCGCCACGACGTTCGGGATGAAGAGTCCGCTGGGCGCGCGTTGATTGTTTACAACAATCACAAATTCTGCGTGTGACATGCTTGCAAGTTTCGCGACCGTTTCGGCGGGCTGATCGCCTTTGACTGTTATCTGGCGACGGCGCAAAACCGCTATCAGTCCGTCAGTCGCCAGCTGGCTAGGAGCGAGATTGGCTTTCTCTACAACTTTCCTGACGAGTTCGGGAATGACGAGAGCACTTGCCTTGTGCTTTGGATCGTGAACGACGAAGAGCCGCGGCTGGTTCTCTTTTGCCAACTGCATCAGGTCTTTAACTTTAAGATCCGGAACCTCTACAAGCTTGAATGTCTGATTGCTGAAATTGATTATGGCCATCGAAAAACCTTTCTTCGGCGAGGCAGAATTAAGATGGAGCGGTACGCATGATTGCCGGTCGTTTGCTACAGGCGCGTGAGACCTGACCGATAGGGTGACTTCAGAAGCGGGCAGAAATTATTGTGCTTTGACGGAAAAGTCAATCGGAAATATGCGTGGAGCTGATAAGGTTATGAGAAGTTATTGAGACTTAGTGGAAGTAATCTGAAGTCGTACGCTCCGCAGTTCTTTTGCAGTTGGAGCACGCTTGGCGCGATTGAAATTGAGAGTTATCCGCAATGAGACGCGGTTGTTTGAGATCTCTTCAGGCGGCACCGGTACGGTGTATGTGCCGGCCTCATTACCTGCGCGGATGCCGTAGGGTGAGATAACTCCCAACGTCTTGCCCGATGGTGTTTCAACTTTGATCTGCGCGCCGCGTGCTATGACGCCGACCTTCAACTCAACCGCCACTCCTTCATCGGCGTTCAAGTTGCGCGGCAGGACGAGATTCACGACTCGTCCTGGCGCGCTAGCCGTCTGCACCAAAAGTGCAAAAGAGATTAAGGTTGCGAACAACGTCTGCATTGAAAACTCTACACTGCTCGTACCGTCGCCGACTTCAGGACTGAGGTTGTTTGCCCGGGTCCGTGTGCCGGTACGATGCGTATGCTTACGGATGCGGTTGCCGCTGTGAGACTGCCGAAGGCTTGCGCTGCTTTGGGCAAGGGAACGGCAAAGGTTGCGCT
>DASZDV010000264.1:0-6043 GCA_035941575.1 Pyrinomonadaceae bacterium | reverse complement strand
AAGGTCGACTTGCGAACTCACCAACGCCGGTACGCCGCGAGCCATCGCTTCGAGCACGCCAAAGCCGAAGTTTTCCTGACGCGACGGCAAAGCAAACAGCGACGCGCCTCGGAATAGCGCGTCCTTCTGTTCGCCTTCGACCCAACCTGTAAAAGTTATTCGTTCTGAGCGCCGGGCTTTCTGTTTGAGAAAGGCGACGTAGTCTGCTGGTCCATCACCCGCGATAACCAACCGCCACGGATCTTTGTTCACTGAGATGAATGCATCAATCAGAACATCGAGCGCCTTCTTCGGATGCAGCCGCGACAACGCCAGGACATACGGCCCAGCCGCCTCCGCCCCAGGCGCTAAGCGGTTTGTTGTCTGCGCCGTGTGTTCGGTTCCGTTCGCGTCAACACCGAGCGCAATCACGCGACCATGGTTAAGACCCAGGAACGTCTCTGTCGCTTCCTTCTCCGAGAGTGTCGTGTAGTGCACTGCGGCCGCACGTTGCAACATGTTCTTCGCCGACACTTCCCAGAAGAGCCGCTTGCGCAGAGACTTTTGCTTCATGCTCCACGGATCGAGCGTTCCGAGTGGCCGCACTACATACGGCACACGAGACGCACGGCACGCGCGAGCAGCAGCCACCGGCGAATGGTTAAACACAGCGTGAATATGTACGACGTCAAACGTCTTCACATTCTTCTTCAACCACCTGGCCAGCTCCGGTGAGTACTTGAACGACCCACCCAACTGCACCGGAAAAAACCTGGCCGCCATACCCTTAAACTCAACCGCAGAATTCGTGTTTATCTGTGGCAGTCCGTCGTTGGTCGAAGCAATCGTGACCTCAATTCCCTGCTCCTGAAGTGCCCGGCACATCGGCACGATCGCCGTCGCTGGTCCACCTGAACGCTCCGACACCGAAGGTATGACGTGCAGCACTCGCATCACATCGTCACCTGATTAGTTTGACACCAGCGCGCCAGCACAAACAGTGACCACGGCCGCGACCACCCCACCGCGCGGGGCGACTGCAAGAACCTGCGCCACACGTTCCTGACGCCCTCAGCGCGAAGCCCTGCTTCCGACAACCGGCCCGCATCATCGAACTCCGCCGAGATCTGCTTACGTAGCCGGCCCTGCATCCACTTTTCGAATGGCAACGTAAATCCCATCTTCCGGCGCGCAAGAAATTCTCGCGGCAGCAGATCGGCAACCGCATCGGCGAGCAGAGGCTTTGGCACACTGGCACCGCCACGGTCCAACTTCCATTCACCCGGCAGTGAGAGCACGTAATCAATCACGTCCGCATCAACAAATGGCACGCGAACCTCGAGCGAGTGGGCCATGCTCATCGCATCAGTGTCACGCAACAACGTGTTGGCCATGTAGCCTTGCAATTCAAGACGTGAGATCCTGTTTACCACGTCGTCTTCGCTGTCGTCAGGCAGTTCCGACGGGGATGTCAATCCGATTCCATCCGCGGAAATCTCTTCCAAGACCACCGCCGAAAAGAGCGATCTGGATATCTGATAAACCTCCGCGGCCGAGCCCCCACTTTCCGCTAGCTGCCAGAACTTCTCCCTGCGCGCCGAACCGTGCCAAAACGGCCGGCTCAAACCAACCGCAGCACGCATGACTCGTCTCGAACCACTCGACAACGACTGAAACTTCAACGCGCGTCGAAAACTTGGATATCCGGCAAACAACTCGTCACCACCCAGCCCGGACAAAGCGACCGTCACTCCGGCGTGTTTCACCGCTTTCGAAACGACGAACGTGTTGATGCCGTCCATCGAGGGTTGATCGAATGCGGCGATTGCCTCGGGCAGCATTTCAAACAACAGCTCTTCATTGAGCCGGATCTCGCAATGGTCCGTTTGAAATCTCGCAGCAACTTCGCGCGAATAAGTCTCTTCGGTGAAAGCTCCTTCATCGAAGACCACGCTGAAGGTCTTCGGACGCTGCGCGCTGACGCAGCTCATCAAGGCGACTATCGCACTCGAATCCATGCCGCCGGAAAGAAACACGCCGAGCGGCACATCGCTTACGAGGTGGGCACGAACCGAATCTTCCAACGCGGCCCGTAATTCGGCGACCGCTTCGTTCCTGTTTTTAGGACGCGTCGCGATCTTTCGATCGCCAGCGAACTTCATAATCGTTTTCTTCAACGCTCCGGTGTGCGTCGTGTGGACCTGCATGTAGTGACCGGGCATCAACTGTCGCACGCCTTCGACGATCGTTTCAGGCGCGGCGACTGATCCGTTTGCGAGATAGGAGTCGAGGCCGGAACGACTGAGCTTTCGCGGTATTAATCCAGTTGCGAGGAGTGCGCGCAGTTCGGAAGCGAAGATCAGCAGTTGATCGGAGGCGTAGTAATAGAGCGGTTTTATACCGAACGGATCTCGTGCCAGGACCAGTTCTTGTTTTTGCTTGTCCCAGATTGCGAGGGCAAACATGCCGCGGAGTTTTGCGAACGCGTTTACGCCGTATGTGCTGTAGGCGTGGAGGACGACTTCCGTGTCCGACGCAGAGCGGGGATTTAGGCGGATTTGTTGGGCCAAATTCTCAAAATTATAGGTTTCGCCGTTGTAAGTGATGCAGTTGCCGGTTTCGGGATCGAACATCGGTTGGTGACCGCCCCTCGACGTGTCGATGATCGCGAGTCGCGTGTTACCAAGCGCAACCACGCCGCCTTCAAACCGGCAACTCCACACGTCTTCATCGTCCGGGCCACGGTGTCGTTGCGCAGCATTCATGCGCTCCACGACTTCACTCGTGCGGCGCACCTGCCGATCTGTCAAATCCGTGGCTAAAAACCCTGAGATGCTACACATTCAAAACTGCCTGCGCGTATCTCGCGAACCGCTCAACGCCATGTGCCAACGTGTGCTCGCTTACACTGCGCCGCGCCTGTTGGGCTATCTGGCCCAACTCCTCATCCGAAAGCGCCGCTGCTTTGCGCATCGCATCGATGATCGGTTCGATTTCGCCTGCCGGAATGAGCCAACCGTTGTGCCCCGTTCGAACAAACTCCAACCCTGCACCCATTCGATCTGTCGCAATCACCGGCAGCCCAGCCGCTAACGCTTCAGGAACCACCAACCCCCAACCGTCGTAACGCGACGGCACGCACAGCACATCCGCCGCCGCATACAACTCCGGCAACTCATCCCAATGTTTGAAGCCAACAAACTCGACATTCTCTTGCACGGGCCCGAGCGTCCGCGCAAGCGACTCTTTTAGTCGACCTTCACCCGCGATTCGCAGTCTCACATTTCCCATCTCACGAACCACCCGAACGAAAGCGCGCGCCAGCAAGTCAACTCCCTTGCGCTCAATCAGCGATCCGCAAAACAAAAACACTCGCTCCGTGTTCACCCGCGTCATCGGTGGCCCAACTTTGAACCGCTCGAGATCCGAAAAGTAAGGCAGGTTAAAATATGAACGCGCGTTACCAAACTCATTGCGATACCCGTCAACTGCAAATTCCCCGATTCCCCAGATCGGCACCGGCGACTCGTGTAGTTTCGCCAGTTTCCACTTGCGAAGAAGACGCCCAGCCCACGCAGGTTGTCGAACCCCCGGTCGCTCCCCCCAGAAACACCACGGCCCACCGGTTTTCGCACGAGTGCCAATCAACTCCGCCGCGTGTGGATGAGAGTAATAGTTGAATACGACCAGGTCGGCTTTCTCTACTGCGGCACGCGCACGCCGCAACGCATCATCACACTGGTCCAACTCGATCGCGTCGTGGCGAATCTCTGAGGGACGCCAGCGCCGGTCCGGATCGCAGCGTCGTAAGTAACCGACTTGCAGTTGCTGCGTACCGCTCGACTCGATCTCATTAAAGAACTCGACTTGATACGGTGATGGAATGTCTGTCAGTACGAACGTCTTCATCTCAATTTGCGATAACTCAGAAACAACCGCGACAACGCGATCCACGCCACAATCACATAACTCACCAGCACCAACTCCAGCAGCGATCGCATTCCGGAAAACAACGCCATCGCGCCTGTGCTGTAGATCACCACCGCTCCCAATCCTGTCGACTGGCTCAACACGCCGTTGGCGAAGGCGGCGAAACGGCCGTACAACCATCCGCCGATTGCGATGCCCAAAAAGCCGAGCGACATGTAAAGCTCGCCGATGACGGAACAGGAATACGAGACCTCTCGATCTCCCACTGCGCGCGTTAGATCAAAGCCTGCATCGACAGGTTTGTCGGGCCACAGAACGCGCGGTATTGGACGAACCACCGCGTACACAAGAAAACCGTGATACACGTAAGCGTGTGTGTCGGGTATCAACTGAATGACCTGACAAAGGCGATAGAAGTTGTCGTCAACGTGAACATACTCGGTCGCCGCTACGCCTTCGTTGTCAACTAACCGATCGCTCAACGCGACAGTTAGACCAACGTTCCGGTATTGCAGCATGAACTGCATCGCAAGCAACAGTGCGATTACCGTTAACGCTGTGACTACCGCGTGCTTGACTTTGATTCCGGTGTCCTGGACCAGAATCCAGAAGATCAACGCCATGCCAACTACAACGCCGATAACGCGGCGGCTGCCGCTTTGGACCAGGAACAGCGCCATCACAACCGACATTAACGCGCTCAGCAATGTGCGCCAGTTGCGCCAGCCAATACGACGTCCGACAACGACTGTAAGAACAGCAGTGAGGTAGCCGAAGTATTGCAGGTGGTCCAGGAATGCTTCCCAACCACCGAGTTGTCCGCGCGCCCACGGCGCGTCCCAACGCCCGCTTCCCACAAACTGAAACATCGCTACGACATTGAAGTCTGTAGCGACAGCAAACTTGCACATGCCAAGCAGAAACGAGGCGATCGTCAGATAGAAATAGATGGACGCAGGCAGCTCCTGCGACAACGAGTTTTTGATAAACGCGGGCAAGCGCCACGGCCGCATCATCGACCCCACCCACATGCAACATACAAAGACCCCGATGCCGATGAACGCGCCTTCAATCTCACTCACTCCAATGCCGGCCATTGAGTACGCGCCTTGAAGCAGATCCAATAAGAGCCAGTAGATCGGAGCCATTACGAGCAGGTGTTCGGCACGCAGAAGGGCTTTTGGTTGTTGAAATGCAGCGGCGAGAGGCGCGATAAGCAGGCCGAGCGACAAGATGAGTGCGGGCCAAAAGAGTGCGCCTTCCGGCTCGGGATTTTCGGGGATTAAGTTCAGCGCGATGAACGTTGCGACTGTGGCGGAAGCAATTCCAATCGCCGGAAAGCGCGGAACGATGCCGCGGGCTGCTGCTGACGTTGCGCTCAGAACTCGTGGTCCAACTAACGTAGACATTAAGCTAATTCGCAGCGACCAGTTCGGAGATCAAGCTTTGACGGAATCGCGACCATGGAAATTTAGCCGCTGAGTTTCGCGCAGCCTCTCTGATGCTGAGGTTCCCTGGTAAGGCGGCGCTCAGTTGTTCCAGCATCGCTGTGAGTTGATCGATATTTCCCGGCTGTACAAGATGGACTGCGTCGCCGCCGATTTCAGGGAGCCCAGTATTCGTTGTTCCGAGTACCGGACATCCTTGTGCGAGCGCTTCGAGATAAACCTGGCCAAAGCCTTCGACCAGTGACGGCATGACGAAGAGAGCGCTCTTACGAAACTGGTTCAGCAGGTCCGTATGTCTTAAGCCACGGATAAGTTTGACGTTTGGAGTTTTTTGGACCAGTTCGAGGATTCCGCTATCGATCGTGCGACAGACAAGCGTCAGTCTACTGTCCTTCGGCAAGCGCGCTCGTTGCCACGCGAATAAAAGGTGATGAAGACCTTTTCGTTGGCTCCCGGCGCCGACGAACAGTGCTTCGAAGTTCTCGGCCGGTTCGAGCGGAGTGTTGTTCACGTCGATTCCGTATGAAACAACGCGACACTTCTCTTCCGGAGCACCGACCTGCAAAAGCGATTGGCGCGTGAAGTCGCTCGCACAAAAAACCAGATCCGCGTGTTTCCACGAGTCAGCGTTGCGTTCGCGAAGTTGGTGGTTGAGTCGCACGCCGGATTGTTCGGTGTATGACTCG
>DASZDV010000263.1:0-7657 GCA_035941575.1 Pyrinomonadaceae bacterium | reverse complement strand
AGTCGAAGGATGCTCAGCCGGCATGCGGCGAGAGCGATCGCGTCTGTAGCGCTGTTCGCGCTGGGCGCTTCAGCGGTGATGCTGTCGCTGTTTTCGTTTGAACTGAAGACACAAGCGCGCGCAGTGCTGACGCCCTCCACGTCGAACGTCAGCACCATCTCCAACATAGCGACACCCGCGACTCAAACTCCCCGCGCCCCACAGTCGCCACCGCAATCGCGTCCGGAAAGAACCCTCAGCGCACCGAGCGCACAGGAACGTGCTGAAGCCGCCTGCGAGGCGGGCCGCGCCGGTGACACTGAAAAGATTCCGGCGCTTATTGCGATGCTCGCAGATGAATCAAGGACCGAACTTTTGCGCTGCTGGAACACCGGACGTTGGAGTCCCGCGCTCGACACTTTCAAACAACCGTCGCCCGGCGAACAGGCGGCGATTGCGCTCGCGTCGATGGGCCGTACTGCGTTTCAACCGTTAATGAACCAACTCGACAGCGCTAATGCCGCCGTACGACGCAACGCCGCGTGGGCGATCGGCGAGTTAACGAATATGCCGCCGGGCGAAAGAGATACTGCTGTTCCACAACTAGTCTCGTTGTTGAGCGACTCCGATGAGTGGGTGCGCATGGCGGCCGCGCGCTCTCTGGGTGAAGTAAGAGATCGAAGTGCAGTCGTGAGATTGGTCGTTGCACTCTCGGATTCTGATTGGCGCGTAAGGCAGTTGGTAGTTTGGGCATTGAGTGAATTGAAAGACGACCGCGCTGTCGCAACGCTCTGTAGCGTGTTGCTGTCGGATACTCGTGAAGAAGTTCGACGTGGCGCCGCCGAAGCGCTCGGTGAGATCAGAAGCATCGCCGCGCTTCCATCGTTGAAACAGGCGTTGAACGATCCCGCAGTCAGCGCGAAAGCGCAATGGGCCATCAGCGAGATCGAAGACACTGACGGTCAGTAAACCAGGTCCCGTCAACAATTAGTTTTAAGGAGGCCTCGCATTATGTCGAAGTGTGTCTGCTCAGTCGTCGTTCTACTTTTCGTGACCATAACAGCCGCGCCGCAACAACGCGCCGGTGCGCTGAAGATCAAACCCTACACATTTGAAAACTCCAAAGGCGAGAAGGTCGAGTCCGAATTCGGCACACTACTCGTGCCGGAAAAACGAAGCGATCCGGAGAGCAACCTGATCGAGCTTGCGTTCGTGCGGTTCAAAAGCACAGCAAAGAATCCGGGTGCGCCGATCGTCTATCTCGCCGGTGGTCCGGGAGGTTCGGGCATCGGCACCGCAATGGGTTCGCGCTTTCCTCTATTCATGGCGCTGCGCGAGATCGGCGACGTGATCGCGTTCGATCAGCGTGGCACCGGCTTCTCAAAACCTAACCTGGGTTGCTTCGAAAACCTCGGTCTACCGCTCGACGTCGCGCCGACGCGCGAGGCGGCAGTTGCGGATTTACGCAAAAAATCCCGCTTCTGTGCCGATTACTGGCACGACGTACAACGCGTCGATCTAACCGGCTACAACACCAACGAAAGCGCCGACGATCTCGAAGACCTGCGCAAGGCGCTCGGCGCGAAACAGATAAGTCTTTGGTCCATCAGTTACGGTACACACCTGGCGCTGACCACGATTCGCCGCCATCCGCAAAGCATTCAACGCGCGATTCTCGCCGGCACTGAAGGTCCGGACCACACATACAAGCTGCCGAGTAACATTCAAAAGCATCTCGAGGATCTGGCTGCCGTAATCAAAGCCGACCCGCAGATTGGGAAAGACATTCCTGACTTTCTAGGGTTGATGAAATCCGTGTTCGATCGACTCGATGCGCAGCCCCAGACTGTCGAGATCACCGATCCACGCACGAAGCTGAACGTCAAAGTCGTAGTCAATAAGTTTGTCTTGCAATACCTCGTGGCGAACAATATCGGCACCACGGTTACAGCGAGTTTTCCAGCACTGTTCTATCGAGCGTCGAAGGGAGACTTCACCGATCTCGCGCAGTTCTGGCTCAATACTTCGCGACAGAGTATCGGCTCGGCGATGTCGTACATGATGGACTGCGCTTCCGGGCAAACGGCGGCGCGTCGTGAACGCATTGTGCGCGAAGCAAAAGACACGCTGCTGGAAGACATCTCTAACTTTCCCTTTCCGGAAGTTTGTGAAGAGTGGAAGGCTCCGGACCTCGGCGATCAGTTTCGTTCGCCGGTGACTTCAAACGTGCCTGCGCTGTTCATCAGCGGGACGCTCGATGCGCGCACTCCCATCAGTAATGCAGAGGAGTACGGGGCCGGTTTTGCCAACAGCACGCACATGATTATCGAAGGCGCGGTGCATAGCGATCCGTTATTTCTATCGTCGCTAAAGATAAAGGAAGGCATGTTGGAGTTTTTGCGCGGCCAGCCGGTGACGGCCACGAGAATCGCGGCGCTCCCGATGCAGTTTGCGCCGCTGACGAAGAAGTAGTGAGGCAGTTTCAAACTCCGACGCCGTTTTCCCTGGGACCGCAGGCGTCTCGCCTGCATCTCACGTTAGCGCCCGGTTCGTTACCAGCAGCCGAGACGCCTGCGGTCCCAGCTCGGAAGACGTTCCCGCCTTTGGAGTCTGCAATTATGTGGCATTGAGCAGCAAAAAGTGGTATAAGCAACCTCACCCGTTAATTCCCGTGACTCCCCCACTCGCGTGCGGAGTTTTGTCCTTTCAAGGGGACTTCCTATGTTCAGACTGCTCATCCTTTCACTGGTGGTAGTACTTTCGACTCTTCCCGCGAAATCTGTTTCTGCTCAAGCCAATCTTCACCGCGATTTCGCTTCTTCCGGCGAGAACTCAGAATCGAAACGCTTGTACAAAGAAGGCGTGAAATACGCGCTGGCCGGCTTGTATTCGCAGGCGGCGCAGATCTTTCAGCAAGCGGTAAAACTCGATCCGAAGTTTGCCGACGCGCATTTCGCACTGGGCCACGCGTACTACGATTTGGGCCGGTACGAGAACGCAATCGAGAGTTTTAAGCGGGTCGTTGAACTGGATCCACGAGATCTCGAGGCGCAGGATTTTCTCGAACGGGCGCGGGATATGTTGGCCCGCGATAACAGTAAGAAGGGGACTGTTAAGCCCCCATCGGAACGAATGCGCAAAGCGGCAGGGGAACAGGTTTCGCTAGCCGCCAAGCCGGCAGCGCCGGTTGAGTCCAAGCCGACAACTCCGGTTGAATCTAAGCCGGAAGTTTCAAACGACGAAGCCAAGGCCGCCGCTGCTGAATTTGCGCTTACAAGGCTCTATCGAGTTGGACCAGGCGATGTCCTGGACGTTCGCATTAACGACTCTGCATCACCGCAATCAACTCTTTTCACTGTCACGCCTGCGGGTCTACTCGAACATCCGGTGCTGGTTGAACCGTTGCGCGTCGGTGGCCTGAGCGCCGAGGAGATCACCACCGCAATCGAAGCCGATCTCAAGCGTCGCGCGTTGAGTGAGAGTCCAAAAGTTTCGGTTGCGGTACGTGATTATGCGAGCCACACGATCCTGGTTAGTGGTCTGGTGAGAGATTCGGGCACCAAGATTCTGAGACGTGAGGCGATTCCGCTATACGTCGTCGTCGCTGACGCGCAGCCATTGCCTGAGGCGGCAAGAGTGACGGTCGTTCGCAGCGAATCGAACCAGACTTATGATATCGATCTAAACCAGTCGGGCGAGATGAACCTCCTCGTGCGACCGGGCGACGTGATCACGTTGCACGCGAACACCACGCAATTTGTGTATATCGGTGGCGAAGTCAAATCGCCGGGAGAGAAGACGTTTCGACGTGGGTTGACGCTGACGCAGGCGATCATTGCTGCCGGTGGAGCAACGGAGAAAGCAAAAGAAGCGCGGCTCGGGCGCGATGACGGTCACGGCTTCCTGACCGTTACACGTATCAAGTTGAAAGACATTGAGTCCGGAAAAGTTCCCGATCCCATGACGCGTCCTGGCGACAGGATCATGATCGTAAAGTAGAGAGATGTCGTTTCCGCAGAGAATAAGTCCGGTTACGGATTCAATAACGCTGGCGTTGTGGCGCGCGGCTGAGGAAGGCGCGCTCGACGAGCTGACGTCGGTATTGCCGCGCGTGCGGGACATCAACGCGCGTAACGAACATGGCGTCACGGCGTTGATGCGTGCGGCGCAGTTTGGCCATGAGAAGGTCGTTCGTGTGCTGCTGGACCATGGCGCAGACGCAAACATCACGCGCAACGACAAATTCACGGCTCTCGCACTTGCTGCTTTCTTCGGGCACACCGAGATCGTCCGAACCCTGATGGAACATGGTGCGGATTCAAAAGCGTCGACGCGCCACGGCACGTCGCCGCACATGTGGGCCACAGCGCGGACATTCAACGAGGTCGTGGACCAACTTGAAACCCCTGCTCCGCCTAAACCGGTGCAGCGCGTCGCGCGTGTGATCGCGGAAGTTCGCGATGCGCCAGTAAACGCCACGCCCCGGGTAATCAGGACTCTTAAGGATCCACCTGAGATTTGGGATCTGGTTCATGAGGTGCCGAAAGGATTCGATGCTCGTTCGGCTTTTATGTCGCGTTTGAACTCAATGCGAAAGGGTCTCGCTTTTCGCGTCGCGACAGTTGGAGTTTTGATTGCCGTCATAGCCGTGGGCGTGGGGGTCTTACGACGTTCGGCGGGACGCAGCCAAGCGAAGGTAGAGAGCCAACCGATTCCAGTCAGCGTTGATTCGCGAGTGAACGAGACCCAGGCGAGTGTACCGGTTGTTCCTGCTGCCGAAGTAAGAGAAGGATCGTCAACTGAAGAGACAACAACGCCAGCGGTTACTCGACGCTTCAGCACCGTCACCGGGCGCTCGTTGGCGAACAGCGCGCACCGTGTAAAACGTGACGTGCCGGAGCGAAGCGCATCCAGCGAAGAAGTTCAACCCGCCACAGCGAAGAGCGAAAAAACGGATGTGCCGGTGAGATCCGAGCCCGCGACGGGGTCGAAAGTAAGTGCGCCGTTGAGCCCGCAGTTAATCTCTCCCGCGAAGAACGCCTCCCCAAAAGCTAAGGTTATTCAGTGGCCTTAGTACGCCGGCGCACAGAGCGCGGAGCTTCTATCCGCTTTTCGGTGCTTGGGTTATGGCGATACTGTGACAATCGGGAGGGGGTATTGACTTTGTTTAACCCGGCGTTTTATTCTTTGCCACTCCTAATAGAATTTGCAAGAGAAGCGCATTGCCCCAGCAAGAATGCGTCGCGGAGTGTCGTCGTTCAGTGGAGCAAATCCGCTTAGAAATTACAGGTTACAAGGAGGAGTTATGTCCCTATTGCGAAAGCTTTTGATTTCGTTGAGCGCAGTGAGCATTTTAGCCCTCGTTTCTGCCACAGCGCATGCCGACACGATTACCATCGTTGGGTCTCAGAGTGGACAGTTTTCCACTGCGACGATGGTTTGCGAATTTAATTCTCAGACCAACACCTTCACGTTCACCATTACCAACACATCGGCGATTACGACGCCCGGATCAACGTCGACAATTACGGGCATCGGTTTTGACTTGCCGCCGACTGGGAATGCCAATGCGTCCGGTTTGAACGGTTTCTCGGGATCGCAGGCGCCGAGCCTCAGTTCTAATTTCACCTTCTCAGACGCGGACGTTGGGAATCTCCCGGCGGGATTCAACAGCGTCGTGCTGGATTTCGCTTTCCTGACAGGGCCTTCCGGAAACTTTTCGGGTGGCAGTAATAGCGACGGATTGTTGCCGGGCGAGAGCGCCTCGTTTACGGTCACAGGCGCCGCCTTTGCAGGTTTCACGGAGTCTCAGATCTGCAATGCTATCTTTGTTAGATTCCAAAACGTGCCTCCGGCTTCTGGTACCGGCAGCGACGTTGGTACTCCATCGCAAGTACCGGAGCCTTCCACGATGTTGCTTCTTGGAACTGCTCTGATTGGCTTGGGTGGAGTTGTGAGACGCCGGATGAAGCGCCCGTAACAACAGTACGCCGACCCACCCACTTTTGTAGAGATGGGGCGTCACAGGTATTGCCCGCCTGTGACGCCCTTTGTCGTGCGACAACTGTTATTACCCGGCTCTAGACTATCAACATGAGTAATCCAATTAAGATCCTGTTGCAGACTACGATTCCTGCGGTTGAAGACGATTGGAACGTCGATCGGTTTTCGCTCTTGCGTGAACATCTGAGTTCGATCAAAGACGAACAAGGGCACGCGCGTTATGAGGTCACGGCGCGCAATCGAGAAGTAGATGGCGCCGGCAATGATGCACTTTTAAGCAGACTCGACGAGACAGACTTCGAGGAGCTGTGGTTGTTCGCCGTCGACACCGGCAATGGCTTGAGCAAACCGGATTGCGAAGGCATCACTCGTTTCCACAAGCGCGGTGGAGGAATACTGTCAACGCGCGACCATCAAGATCTCGGATCTTCACTATGCACTTTGGGCGGCGTCGGTCGCGCCCATTTTTTCCACAGTCGGAACCAGGATCCGGATCCGTCGCGCCACGCTCGCGACGACCAGGAAACGCAGTCGATTTCGTGGCCCAACTATCATTCGGGAGCGAACGGCAACTATCAACGTGTGACAGCCGTCGAGCCGGTTCACGAGCTACTCAGGAACGGTTCGCGAGTCATCGAATATTTTCCGGCCCATCCGCATGAAGGCAGCGTGGGCGTGCCCGAAAACTCTGCGAATGCGCGTGTCGTTGCAACCGGAGTTAGTCAGGCAACGGGTCAACGGTTCAATTTGGTTGTGGCGCTCGACGGACAGACTGCTGAGCACGGCAGACGTTCCGGCCGTTCGGTAGCTGACTCGAGTTTTCATCACTTTGCAGACTACAACTGGGACACCTCACTCGGATGTCCCAGTTTTCTTCTCGAACCTCCGGGAGACGAGATCAAACGCGATCCTTCACGCCTAGACGACGTGAAGGCCTACGCGACTAACCTCGCCCATTGGTTGAGCGCGCGATGATTCCTGAATCGACTGTCTCACCAGTTCGCGAGATCACCTGGAAGTGCATCTGATCGCCTGCGACCTCGATTAACATGAATGAGAGATCGCTATCGTAAGCTTTGTCAGTCAAAGGCGATCCTTTCTTCACGTCGCCCTTCCGTAACTTTCCACCGGAACCGGAGATGAAGTAGTAGACGCCCTTCTGCGGTTTAATGCGTTCGTAAAAGTGCTCGTGTCCGGCAAAGACCACGTTTACGTGATGCTTTAAAAAGATCGGCTCGACTATCTCGCGCAGTTTGGTGTCGGAACCGTGCGCAGCGCCGGAGGAGTAAAGCGGATGGTGAAAGTAAGCAACTTTCCATTCAGCGGTGTCGGTTGCGAGTTTATTGCTTAGCCAGTCAACCTGCTTCTTATCCATGTAGTTGCTGTTTAGCGAATAGAAGCTGACGTTTCCTTTCTTGAAGTGGTAATACTCCTGGCCCTCCATGTTGAAGAATTCGTAGAAGCGTTGATTTGAGTCGTCATGATTTCCGAGCGCGGCGTAGAACTTTATCTTCTGGTCCAGCAGCGGCCGGTAGACATCTTCAAACTTCGCCTTGTAGTCAACGGTCTTTTCGGTGCCGTACATGTTGTCGCCCATCATCAGCACGAACTCGAACGGAAAGGCTTGCCGGTAACGAAGCAGCACATTCGCCAGCTCGTGTTGCTGGTCTGTGCC
>DASZDV010000262.1:0-3479 GCA_035941575.1 Pyrinomonadaceae bacterium | reverse complement strand
CAACTGCTTCCTTAAATGGAGTGACTTTGTAGACCACGCCTTCAAGACGGCTGCTGACGTACATCTGACCGTCCGTGCCGAACGCGATGCTCGTTGGATTAGGAATGTCACCTGAATACTCTGTGACTTCGCCGCTGACGTCGATGCGAAAGAGTGTTACCGGCAGCTCCTCGCCGCGCGATCCTGAACGCGTTACAAACAGCGCGCCGTCGTCAGGATCGAACGCAGGATTAGCAACCGGGTGAAGATCTGCCGCGAGTTTACGTGCGACGTTCAGCGTGGCCGGTTCGCTGAGCTCGTCACCGCATTGCAACCTGACTTCAAGTTCACCACCTTTGGTCTGTGGGACCGCAGCGAGTACGCGGCGTGGGCCAACCGCGACGATCTGCGCAGGGACGTCTCCCACGAGCACCGAGCACGTTCGAGGATCTCTTATGTCGAAGCCGGCGCAATCAATCACGATCTCTCCGCCTGCCATTGCGTAGATCGGATCAATGCCCAGGGTTTTTGCGGAAGTACCCATAAAAGCCGTTCATGATACGACGCCACTAGATCGATGTCTAATTGCAGCCTATGCTATAATTCGCGCCCGGGATAGGAAGGAAAAGGAACCATCACTAGCGTTCTCGGCAACACGCTTGGGTTAAAGCCGAACCAGATCCGGCGCATAGAAAAGCTATACAGTAGACGCATACCTCCCAGTCAAATCGTCACTCCTGAATTCGCTCGACAGTTGAGCGAGTTGTCACACGAAACACGTAGACAAATCGGCGCGCTAATCGATCGCAAGGGCCACGTGCAGTACGTAATGGTCGGCGATAACCGCGGCATTGAGTTGCCGGATTTCAAGCGCGTGCGCGTTGCTTCGGGAAGATTTCGTGGGTTGCGTTGCGTTCACACTCATCTTCGCGGCGAAGTGTTGACGCAGGACGACCTGACGGACCTCGCATTACTGCGGCTTGATCTGATGGCCGCGATCGACGTCGATTCACAAACCGGCTTGCCTGGTGTCGTGCGCGCTGCGCACCTTTTGCCGCTGCATGCGGGCGAACTTGAAAACACCAG
Organism: Pyrinomonadaceae bacterium; assembly: GCA_035941575.1. Taxonomy (GTDB): domain Bacteria; phylum Acidobacteriota; class Blastocatellia; order Pyrinomonadales; family Pyrinomonadaceae; genus PSRF01. The sequence continues at coordinate 2,414 of DASZDV010000262.1, read as the reverse complement.
CACACCGGATCTTTATTCGTTTCTCCAACCGAGCATGGCCTCGCAGTTAGATCTCGACTTCCTCGCGCTGATCGAGTCGCTGGAAGAAGAGATGGCGCGCAACCGTCGCACAGCGCGGCGCGCCGAGATGCGCGACCGAACGATCCTCGTAGGTGTAGCAACCGGATCACTCGCCGACGCAGAAGAGTCGATGGCCGAACTGGCGGAACTCGCAGCGTCAGCTGGAGTCGTGGTCCAGGATCGAATCATTCAACGCCGCGCTGAAATTGATCCACGCACCGTTTTGGGAAAAGGCAAACTCGACGAGTTGATCATTCGCGCTCTGCAACTCGGGGCTGACATGCTGGTGTTCGATCGCGAACTTTCAGCGGCGCAGGTGAGATCGTTGTCGGAAGCCACGGATCTGAAAGTAATCGATCGTTCGCAACTGATCCTCGACATCTTTGCGCAGCGCGCTCAGTCGAAAGAGGGCAAGATTCAGGTTGAGTTGGCCCAGTTGAAGTACCTGTTGCCGCGATTGATCGCGGGCCAGGACTCCGCGTTTTCGCGTCTCGCCGGCGGCATCGGCGGCCGCGGTCCTGGTGAAACAAAACTGGAAACTGATCGCCGTCGCGTTCGCGATCGCATCAATCGCCTGGAAAAAGAGATCGAAGGCCAGCGTCAGCGACGTCAGGAACGCCGCAAAGGCCGAACGCGGCAACAACTGCCGGTCATTTCGATCGTCGGTTATACCAACGCAGGCAAGTCCACGCTGTTGAATGCGCTTACGAAGAGCGACGTACACGCCGAACAGCGCATGTTTGCAACTCTCGACCCGACCTCGCGACGGTTGCGTCTGCCGCGCGAACAGGAAGTGATTATTAACGACACCGTCGGTTTCATTCGCGCGCTGCCACCCGATCTGCTTTCGGCCTTTCGCGCGACCCTGGAAGAGATTAGCGACAGCACTCTGCTCATTCACGCAGTGGACATTTCCAACCCGCGCTGGATCCAGCAGGTTCAATCCGTGAAAAAAATCCTCACGGAACTAAGATTCGGAGACATACCTACAGTCCTGGCGCTGAACAAGGCTGACTTGCTCGCACCGGAAGCAGTTCAGGCCGCTGTACGACAGGCACGCCAGATCGACAACAGCGAAATCGTCGTCATCTCGGCAATCAAACCTGCAAGTCTTGTAGTTCTACTGGAAAGAGCAGGCGCACTGCTGGCACGGAACCTCGGCACAGATACGAACGAGGATCACCGGTCCACCGCTTTGTCGCGCATTGCATAAATGGGACTTCGTCCACGTTTCAAAACTCCGTTCTCTCAAGCGCGCGATAAGCTACTGGCCTATGCGATCCGGCCAATACGCATCTTTCAGCCGCGTACCCGTTTTTTAATCGGTTGCGCGATGCTCGTTACGCTAACGACGCTCTTACTAATCACCGATTATTCGTCCGGCCTCACCGACGAATACAAAGAAGGTGAGGTGCTGTCGCGCGACATCGTTGCTCCTCTTGACATCAACGCGGTCGACAACGCCGAAACCGAAAAAAGAAAACTTGCCGCTCGTGAAGCGACCCGACCTATTTTTAATTTCGACTCGAGTCGCGCAGAAACCTCCGTGCAGAGTTTTCGCACTGATTGGGAAGAAGACCTCAAGGACAACATCGCGCCGCAAAACAATGTCAGTGACGCAGATCTCGATCGTGTCGCTTCGATCATTCGTGAAGTCGGCACCGGATACATCTACGACGACAACGATACGGAGCGTTTGAAACAGGAGATCGTGCTGGTTGACGTACGCAATCCCTCGGCACAACAAATCGTCCCGGCGCCGCGAACGCGCATGGTGCCGCTGTCGGGTGCGCGGCAGAATCTGGAGTTGAGGATGCTCAATCTCCCCGGCTGGTCACCGGCTCAGAAAACTGCCTTAACCGCCGCACTGAAACCGTTGATTCGTCCCAATGTCGTTTTGGACCAAACAACCACTGCCGCCGCTCGGGAGATTGAGGCCGGCCGCGTGCAGCCGGTCGTTATCGCGTTGAAGCGCAACCAGGTCGTTGCGCGCGAAGGTGACACGATAACACCGGCGATTCTTTCGCAGATTAACGCGATCAAAAACACCGGTCACCGCACTAGAAGTTGGCCCAACTTGGTCGGACTGTTGATTGTAGTGATCGCAGTGTACTGGGCGGCCTGGAAATTCGCGGAGCACCGGCGTGAAAGTGCGCTCAGCATCAGTAAGCAAAGAGCGTTTGCGCTCGTTGGTTCTGCAATCCTGGTGCAGACCGCGCTGATGAAAGTCGGTTTTACGTTCGGCGATAGCCTGGCGGAGCGAATGCAAGCTCCGCTAAACGATCCGGCGATTTGGAACTTTGCAATTCCCTTCGCAGCAGCCTCATTGCTCGTCGCGATGCTGGTGGATACCC
>DASZDV010000261.1:0-2822 GCA_035941575.1 Pyrinomonadaceae bacterium | reverse complement strand
GCCGTCCTTTTCGGCAACTGCGTAAGCATGAGTGCCCTGTCGGTAGCCGGAGACGATCAATTGCGTGCCGGTCCAGAGTGGGGTGGCAATGTTCTCGTGCCATTCATCGGGAAACGCCGTGGACCAGAGTTCTTTTCCGGTCTTTGCGTCAAGACCGACGATTGAGCCTTCAGTCAATGTAACGATCTGCGATCGTCCGGACGGATCGATGACAACCGGTGAAGCGTATCCTGGTCCAAGTCCGGTCCACTCCCACTGTGTTGCGCCGCTAGCCGGATCGAGACCGAGAATCTTTCCGCCGTGAATATCGCTGCCGACCTGGACCACCAAACGTCCGTTGACGGCGAGCGGCGAAGCAGCGGTACCACAGAACAACTTGCTCGTGTCGATTGATTGCGAAAAATCGCGGGTCCATAGTTGTTTTCCAGTCGCAGTGTCCCAGGCGTTGAGCACGCCGGTTGCGCCCAGAGTGAACAACCGATTGCCGATCACGAGCGGCGTCGAGTTTGGTCCCTTCGCCATCTCGACGGCGTACTGGTTCTTCTTAAAAGCCGCCTGGTATTTCTGTTCCCAGATCACTTTGCCGTCGGCGAGATTGACTGCAACGACGACTTCTTCCGGATCGCGACGCCCGTGCACGAAGACGCGTCCGCCCGCAACCACCGGGGACGAGTAACCTTCGCCAATTTCAACGCGCCAAAGGCGTTCCCATTTTTCGGGCCACGCTGAGGGAGCGTTTTTCTCGGACACGAACCCATCTCGGCCCGGACCCCGCCACTGCGTCCATTCCTGCGCACTAACGGCTGGCGAAGCGGCAAATACGAAAAAAAGGATGGTGATTCCAAACGCTCGGTTGGTCATTGCTACAAGATCATACCATCCACAGATGGCACAGAACAGGTGTATCCTTTCTTCGCCGGGTGAGACCGGTGGAGCCCCGGTGGAATTAGTCTAATGACCTGCGGAGCCGTCAAAATCACGTGTGCTGTCCTGACCGTTGTCGTCACTTTGGCCTGCGCGTCGGCGCCCACAACGCCTGAACCGAAAGCGGCAGCAGCCGCGGTGAAAACGAGCGTGGTGTTGTTTCCGCGCGAGTTTGGCAGCTTTACGAAGGGGGAGTTTGATAGTCATATCGCGGAACTGAAGAAACGGTTACCGTCGAATAACTTCACGATTGTTGTTGAGCCGCCGTTCGTCGTCGTGGGTGATGAGCCGGCGGAAACCGTGAAGCAGCGGGCTGAAGAGACGATCAAGTGGGCGGTTGAAAAACTGAAGCAGGACTACTTCACCGAAGACCCAAAAGAGATCCTGGACATCTGGCTATTCAAGGATGCGGCCTCTTACGAAAAACACACGCTGCAACTCTTCGGCGATCGTCCCACTACACCTTATGGTTACTACTCACGCGACAACAAAGCGCTCATCATGAATATCGGTACCGGCGGCGGCACACTGGTCCATGAGATTGTTCATCCTTTCATGGAAGCGAACTTTCCGTCGTGTCCCTCGTGGCTCAACGAGGGTTTGGGTTCATTGTACGAACAGTGCGGCGAGGAAGACGGCCACATTCACGGTTATGTGAACTGGCGTCTTCCGGGTTTGCAGAAAGCAATCAAAAACAATCAGACGCAGACGTTTAAGACGCTGATGGCGATGGACAGAGATACGTTCTACGGTGACCGCAGCGGCGTCCACTACGCGCAGTCGCGTTATCTCTGTTACTACCTCCAGGAAAAAGGACTGCTCGTAAAGTTCTACAAGCAGTTCCGCGCGGGTCACAAGAACGATCCGAGCGGCTTCTATACGCTGAAAGCGATTCTCGGCGAGACTGACATGAATCAGTTTCAAAAGAGATGGGAAAAGTATGCGATGAACTTGAGTGAGGAGTTCAGGCTCACGCCGGCAAACTAAGTCAGATCACGTCCGCAAAGTTCTTGCGCGTCCGCGCAAACCACCAGTAACCAAAAACAAAGATCACGAGCGCGATCGCGCTGAAGTACAGCAAGCCGGGCCAGTCCGGCGAGAGTCCGTCGAGAAACACACGACGATAACTGCGAACCAATGGCGTGAAGGGGTTGATATTGATGAACCACCGAAAGCGCTCCGGAACGATCGACTCGGGATAGATGATCGGCGTCAGGTACATCCATGCCATCAACAACAACGTGATGCCTTGTGCAATGTCGCGGAGGAACACGCCGAGCGATGCGATCAACCACGCGGCGCCGAGCGCAAACAGGAGTTGCGGGATCAGTAACAACGGCAGCCACAGCGCGGTCAGTTGCAGGTTGTGACGAATAACAACGATCGCGGTCAGCAGCGCTATCGTGGCGAAGAGTTGATTGCCAACGGCAGCGAATGTTTGCGCCGCCGGCAGGGTTTCAAGTGGAAAGACCACGCGCTTCACGAGGTTCGCGTGCGCGACGATGGTATTCGCCGACTGCTGCACCGACTCCTGAAACATGGACCACGGCAACAAACCGCAAAAGAGATACAGCGCGTAGTCCCAATGAGAATCGTTCGCGCCAAAGCGCGCACCAAAGATGCCGGCAAAGATGAACGTGAAGATAGCGATCATCACCACCGGAGTCAGCACAGCCCACGCAATTCCCAACGCTGAGCCTTTGTAACGCCCGACGAGATCTCTGCGCGCGAATGAATAGATGAGATCCGCCCGCGACGGCAGTTCCCAGAGCGGCTGCCAGATTCTGCGATGAGCTGTTTGCGCCGTTAACGTCATCCTTAGGTCACGAGTCCTGTGCCACGCCAACTGTTTTTGTTGTGCCAACTGATCGTCACGTCACGCGCGCCGATGTCGCGCC
>DASZDV010000260.1:0-1855 GCA_035941575.1 Pyrinomonadaceae bacterium | reverse complement strand
CACGACGTGTTCGGCGTCGAGGTGCGAATGTGTGAAGAGCGCGACGGAAGAATCGACGTGACCGAACTCGAGAACCTGATCGACCACAACACGCGGTTGGTGGCGATCAGCCACGTTCAGTTTGCGTCGGGATTCCGAACCGATTTGGAGCGGTTGGGACGAGTGGCGCGGCGGCATGACGCTTTGTTGGTTGTGGACGTGATTCAGTCGCTGGGGGTGATTCCGCTCGACGTCGAAGCGGAGTTCGTCGATGTGGCAGCGGGCGCTGGCCACAAGTGGCTACTCAGTCCTGAAGGCGTCGGTTATCTGTACATCTCCGACCGCGCGCGCGAACGAATCCAACCTACTCTCGTCGGCTGGGTAAGCGTGCCGAACCCGGAAGACTATTCAAATCTCGATCAGGGTTGGAACCGGGGAACACTGCCGTGGGAGACTGGCACAGGCCCCGCAGCCCTGATCCACGGTTTCAAGGCCAGCCTCGACCTGCTGCACGAATATGGGCCGGCGCGGATTGAGCGCTATCTGGGGGACCTGACCGACTATTTGTGTGAAGGCCTCGCCGCAAAACCTTACGACATCGTCAGTTCTCGATCACGGGGCGAAAAGTCCCAGATCGTCTGCATCCGCCACACTGGCGGACTCTCCGCAATGGCGCTTTACAGCCAGCTCAAACAGAGAAACATCATCACGGCGCCTCGAGGCGATCGCCTTCGAATCGCCCCGCACTTCTACAACACTCGCGAAGAAATGGATGAGCTGCTCGATCCGCTTTCTTGAGCGAGCGATTTTAGTTCGTTTGTACGTCATCCTTGTATTGAACCTGTACAACTCTGACGCCAGATCTCAATCTTTCCGCGTTAATCCGTTGCCCAAACGTCTCGCAAAAAGCGTCCTTTTGGTGAATTGCGACGCGCTGGCACACTCATTGCGAAAGAAGACGCAGAACAAGAAGGGTAGATAAGGGTAAATCGGGTCAGGCTCAGAAAACTGCGGTGAGTGGAGGCTTTGGGGGAGGCATCCTCTCGCAAGAAATAAAGCAGGCGGTTGGCTCTTTTGGGGGAACGGAGCAGCGCTTGTGACGCAGTAGAAGAGCAATAATAGCGGAGCTGCTGATTGTCGTCTTGACGGGGCTTGGGGGAGCCCTCCAGGAAAGGTCAGCAGCCCGCATTTTTTTTGTGCTCTAGTGGGCTGCCGATTGTCTTTGTTGACTATGTTCTGCCGGCTACGGGTTTAACTTTCGTCTATCCGGGAAATCTGTGGCCGTTAACTCGTCGAGGTTCAACCGCAACATACCACCGGCATCCGAATAGGCTGTGACAGCTTTCTGTTGCGAACGGCGATACGTGAAGAGCAGCGCGCCGATTAGTCCACCAATTCCCAAACAACCGACCAGCGCATAACCTGAGGCTTTCAGGACCGCGACCAGCACGCCCAAAGTCGTGTTGATGTATCGCTCCTCGGCTTCGCGCAGGATATTGGGATTGTCGCCAAGCCACGAGACGACTTGTTCGTACTTCACCTGATCGATCAACTGTTTTGCAGTCTGCTCGTCGGGCGCGTCAAAGACGAAAACGGAGTAATTGCCCACGCGTTTGTAAGCGGTGGGCGCCGGCTGACCGAGGTTCCACAGTTCGTGGATTCGAGCGATGATGCGCTGATCGTTTTCTGTTGCGAGTTGCGGTGTGTTGAATTCAACGACGAGGACTTTGCTCGTTCCGATCGTTGCGAGAGCGGCGTCGGCATTGCCATCGGCTTTAACTGCGGTTAGCACTGGTTGCTGCGGCGCGAGCGTGGTTAGCGTGTCGAAGCTGTTTAAATAAACGGCGTTCTTTTGCGCCTCCTCGGGATTTGGCAG
>DASZDV010000259.1:0-2317 GCA_035941575.1 Pyrinomonadaceae bacterium | reverse complement strand
CGGAAGAGATCAACGCCATCGTGGACCGCGCCGTGAGCGTCACCAACCCGCGATTACGGATCTGTTAAGTGAAGGCCAGGAGATTTTGGTCCAGATCGCCAAAGAGCCGATTGCGAAGAAAGGCGCGCGTATCACTTCGCACATCGCGCTTCCGGGACGGTTTCTGGTTTACATGCCGACAGTCGAACACGTGGGCGTGTCGCGCAAGATCGAATCCGACACTGAGCGCCATCGCTTGAGAAAGCTGATTCAGGCGATTCGCGCGGAAGAGGACGTGCCGTCCGGAGGTTTCATCGTACGCACAGCAGGCGTTGGCATTAATGAAAAAGATCTGCGCGAAGACGTGCGTTACCTCGTTCGCACGTGGCTGGACATTCGTTCGTCGGCTGAGAAGTCAAAAGCGCCGGCGCTGGTCCATCGCGATCTCGATCTGGTGCAGCGCTTGTTGCGAGATCAGTTGTCTGAGGATTTCGAATCGATACGTGTTGATTCGGAAGAGGAGTATCAGGGGATCGTCGAGTTTATTAATCGCATTCAGCCGCGGCTCGTTCGTCGTGTGAAGCTCTACACGAAAGAGCAACCGATCCTTGAAGCCTACGGCGTGCAGACCGAAATCGATAAAGCGATCAAACCGCGCGTATGGCTCAAGTCCGGTGGTTACCTGGTGATCAACCAAACGGAAGCTCTCGTTGCGATCGACGTGAACACCGGCAAGTTTGTCGGACGCGGCAGCGGCCGTCTCGAAGACACGATCACACGCACGAACCTCGAGGCAGTGGATGAGATTGTCAGGCAGATTCGACTGCGCGATCTCGGCGGCATTATCGTGCTCGACCTGATTGACATGGAGGAGCGTCGCAACCGTCAGAAAGTCATGCAGGCGTTGCAGGAAGCGCTGCGCAGCGACAAATCGCCCACAAAGGTGCTGTCATTTAACGACTTCGGTCTGGTGATCATGACGCGCAAACGCGTGAAGCAGTCGCTGGAGCGAACGTTGTGCTCGCCGTGCCCGTATTGCACGGGCGCAGGACTGGTGAAGTCGCCGCAGACGATCTGTTACGAACTGCTCGAAGACGCGCGACGGTTGGCGAAAGAGCTGAACGGCGATAACGACAACAAGCAAGTTACGTTGCGGATCAATCCGGACGTGGCGAAGGCGTTACGTTCGAGCGAGCGAGATGTGTTGGTGGAGATTGAGGACTATCTTGGACCGATCGACATCAGTAGCGATCCGACGATTCACCAGGAGCAGTTTGACTTCGCGATGATCTAAGCCACGGATTGACACAGATCTCGATTAACGGGTTGATAGAGGATGTCGCGTTGCTGCGGAATGAAACCGGCCTCGGTAATTAAGTAACGCAACATCTTTTCATCGGCACGATTACTCGCTCCCGCCGCTGAGACCACATTCTCTTCAATCATAATCGAGCCCATGTCGTTCGCGCCGAAGCGCAACGCGACCTGACCGAGTCGTAGTCCCTGCGTCAACCACGACGACTGGAAGTTTTCGATGTTGTCGAGAAACAGGCGCGACACCGCGAGCATCTTCAGGTAATCCATACCGGTTGGTTCGTCTTTGATCTTGCGTCCGAGCGCCGTGTTCTCGCGTTGGAACGTCCACGGAATAAAAGCGGTGAAGCCGCCCGTTTCGTCCTGTAGATCGCGAATGCGTTGCAGGTGGCGAACGCGATGTTCGATCTTGTCGCCAATCCCGAACATCATCGTTGCAGTCGAGCGAAGTCCGACGCGATGGACCGCACGCATGACCGCCAGCCATTCATCAGTAGTACACTTTGTGGCGACGCGCTTGCGCACTTCATCGTCGAGAATCTCAGCGCCGCCGCCCGGCAGACTGTAGAGTCCCGCTTCTTTCAGACGCGCCATGATCGTTTCGTAATCGAGCTTGGAGATGAGATGGATGTTGTGTATCTCGGGAGGCGAGAAGCAGTGTAACTGGAATCCCGGATACTTCGCGCGTAGTGAGCGGAGCAGATCTTCGTACCACTCGATACCGAAATCCGGATGCAGTCCGCCCTGCATCAACACGCCCGTGCCGCCGAGAGCAATCGTTTCGTCGATTTTGTCGCAGATTTCTTCGAACGTGCGGACGTACGCATCGGGAGCTCCGGGGCGGCGATAGAAAGCGCAGAACGTACAGACGACGTTGCAGACGTTTGTGTAGTTGATGTTGCGATCGATGATGTAGGTGACGATGTGGTCCGGATGGCGCCGGGCGCGTATTTCGTCGGCGGCCACACCCATGCGAGCGACGTCGTGTGATTCGAGCAACGTCCGGCATTCGCCGGCTGACATG
>DASZDV010000258.1:0-3923 GCA_035941575.1 Pyrinomonadaceae bacterium | reverse complement strand
ATTTCGCGGTTTGCGGTTGTGTGGTGCTCATATCATTCACGCCGCTACGACGAAGCGTATCGTTTCGCCAGCGCCACGCTCGAAAACGAACCGCGCAACCTGATGATGCTTTACGGAGCGAGTTTTGTTCTCAGCCGTTTGAGCCGTCACACAGAAGCAATCGAGGCCGCGCAGAAGGGCGTTGATCTACTCGGCAAGGCATCCCACACGCTGGGCCGGCTCGGTGCGGCTTTGGCGTGCGCCGGGAAACTCGACGAAGCGCAAAAAGTACTCGACGAGATGGACCAACTCTCGGCGCGCCGTTACATCTCGCCGTACCACCTCGCCCTTGTGAACTGTGCGCTCGACCGCAAGGAAGCCGCGCTCGATCTACTCGAACAGGCATACGACACGGGCGACGCGAAAGTGCTCTGGATGGGCGTCGATCCCGAACTCGATCCGCTTCACGGTCACCCTCGCTTTAACGACATGCTGCGGAGGTTGGACCATCGTCTCGCAGCGCTGCCACCGCTGGCTGGACAGCTTCGTGAGGAACAGGAGTCGATCGCCGTACTTCCCTTCCGCGTCCTCAGTCCGACTGGAGAGAACACGGGTGATGAGTATTTGGGCATCGGACTAACTGACGCCTTGATCACGCGACTTAGTAACGTCAGGCGCCTGGTAGTGCGGCCCACGAGCAGCGTCTTGCGCTATCACGGAGCGAACATCGATCCGCTGATCGCCGGACGCGATCTCGGTATCGAATACGTTGTTGACGGTAGTCTGCGGCGCGTCGGCGGTCGGATTCGCGTCACCGCGCAACTGCTCAGCGTTTCGGAAGGCGTCACACGCTGGGCCGAACACTTCGACGAGGATTCGACGGACGTCTTACAAATTGAAGACTCGATCTCAGAGAAGGTCGCTAGCGCGTTGCTGCCGCAGTTAACAGGTGACGAACAGCACCAGCTCTCGAAACGCGGCACTGATAGCTCCGAAGCGTTTGAAGCGTATCTGCGCGGACGTTACTACTGGAACTCGTACACCGAAACCGGTCTCGCCAAAGCACTCGATTGCTATCAACGCGCGATCAAGCTCGATCCCGACTACGCGCTGGCTTACACGGGTATCGCGGATTACTACAACTGGCTCGGCGTGTTTGGCATTAAGCCGTTTGCCGAGTGCTCCGGCGCGGCAAAACAGGCGGCGGCAAAAGCCGTCGAACTCGATGCAACTTCCGCTGAGGCTTATACGGCGCTTGGTTTTGCGACCGTGTGTCACGATTTTGACTGGGCCGTTGCGGAAGGCCAGCACCGCCGTGCACTCGAGATCAATCCCAACTACGCCACCGCACATCATTGGTACGCATTTCATTTGATGATGGAAGGACGGTTCGAAGAAGGCATCGATCAGATGATGCGTACTCGCGAACTTGATCCGCTTTCACCGGGTGTACTTCAGGCGCTGGGCTGGTGTTATTACCAGGCGCGCCGCTTCGATCAAGCGATCGCGATCTTCCGCAGCATGCTCGAGGCCGTTCCTGATTTCCCGTACGGTCTGATTACCTATTCATGGGTACTGCGACACACGGGTTCGCCAGAAGAGGCAGTCACAGCAGCCGAGAAAGCGTTAGAGCTTTCGGGCGGCGGCCAGATGTACGTTGCCGCGATGGGCGCGACGTACGCCGCGGCAGGACGAGAAAAGGAAGCACGCGCAGTCCTCGAACGGCTGAACCAGATCATGGTCCATGGTTACGTATCGCCGTATCAACGCGCACTGATTCACTTGCACCTCGGTGAACGCGATCGTGCGCTCGAACTGCTACAGCAAGCCTACACCATCAAGGACGCGTGGGTTGTTTGGTTAGGCGTCGAACCACAGTGGGACCCATTGCGTGGTGAAGCGGCGTTTGATCAAATACTGCGTGACCTGCGCCATCCGGCGATCGGCCGCAAGATGGCGCGCGCATCGGCCGCGGCAGCAGCCCGGCAGCGACGTCGCCAGAGCGCGAACATTCCACCGATTACGACGCAGATAATCAATCCTGCCCCTGACACGCAGGCCGGTGAAAACGAAGAAGCTCGACAGCTATATACCGCCGGGCGTTACTACTCAACGCGACGAACGGCGGAAGGTCTCCGGCAGGCCATCGAACGTTTGGAACGTGCCGTTGAACTCGATCCACACTTCGCGATTGCGCACGCGGAACTCGCCGATTGTTACGCGCTGCTCAATTGGTACGTGGAACCGCCACCGCCCGAAGCATGGGAACGCGCGAAGGATTCCGCGTTAAGTGCGGTCGAAGCAGATCCGGATTTGGCGGAGGCACATGCGTCACTCGGGTTCGTTCGTTTGCACTACGATCGCGACTGGGTCGATGCTGAACGCGAACTGCGGAAAGCAATTCAGTTGAAACCGGGCAACCAGGTGGCCCACCGTTGGTACGCCTACAGTTTGTCGGCCATGGGCCGGCACGACGAGGCTTATGCCGAGATTGAGCGTGCGCGCCAGATAACGCCGCAGTCGGCGGTGATCGCAACGGCGGTGGCGAATGTGTTGTTTCTTGCGGGCAAGTTTGACGAATCGATCGTGCAGTGTCGTAAGTCGTTGGAACTCGATCCCGGCGCAGTCGCAGCTCACACGGTTCTGCGTTGGGCATACGAACTGAAAGGCATGGAGGCTGAAGCGCTGGCCGCCTTCGAGCAGGAACGCAGCTTCGCCGGCGACACGCCGACCACCCATGCGAAGCGCGCCCACGTTTTAGCGGCGATCGGCAAACGTGAAGAAGCGCGCACGATTCTGGAAGAGATCATGGCAAAGCGCAGTCAAAACTGGGTTACGGCTTACGAGATCGCGATCATCTACACGCTGCTCGACGATTTCGATAATGCGTTTCGCTGGTTGGCCCAGGCCGAACGCGAGCATGCGGTCGGGTTCACTTTCGTGCGTGTAGATCCACATCTTGCCAAACTCCGCTCCGATCCACGTTTTGTCGACCTGCTGCGCGAAACGGAGAAGACGATTCCTTGACGCACAAAGAAACCCTGGATGCCTGGGTGCGGGAAGTTATCCAGTGGCATTTCAATCCCGAAACAGGCTGTCCGTTCTGGTTGGATTTTGCGCAAAAGCTTTCGTGGGACCCGCGTGAGGAGATCAACACGTACGAAGATCTTTCACGCTTAGGGTTTTTTCAGGACGAATGGCTGCGCGGTGGTCCAGTGCGGCGCTGGGTGCCCAAGGGATTTAATGGACGTCCGGTTTACACGTTCGAAACGGGCGGCAGTACGGGAGTTCCGAAATCGCGCATCAACATTGACGACTTTCGCATCGATTACGAAGCGTTCAGCGACACGTTGCCCGACGAGTTCTTCCCACCCGGCGCCGACTGGTTGTCGCTTGGTCCAACCGGTCCGCGACGTTTGCGCCTAGCGGTCGAACACCTGGCCCAACATCGCGGCGGGATCTGTTTCATGGTCGATCTCGATCCGCGCTGGGTAATCAAGTTGCTGAAGATGGGCCAACCCAAAATGGCCGAACAGTACAAGCAGCACGTTGTCGAGCAGGGACTCACGTTGCTGCGCGCGCACGACAACATTCGTTGCCTTTTCACCACGCCCAAATTATTAGAAGCACTCTGCGAGAAAATCTCGCTTAAGAAGGCGGGCATCACCGGCGTATTTTGCGGCGGCACTGAGATGACACCGCAGTTTCACCGTTTCGCCGTGGAAGAATTACTCGAGGGCGCCTACTTCGCACCGACTTACGGAAACACTCTGATGGGTCTCGCCGTACATAAGCCCAGGGTCCCCGAGGATAATTACGCGATCATCTATTATCCGCCGCTGCCAAGAGCAGTGCTGGAAGTTGTGGATCCAGATAATCCCGAACGAGTGGTCGAGTATGGTGAGACAGGGCGCGTTCGTTTGACGACGTTGACGAAGGAGTTT
>DASZDV010000257.1:0-3008 GCA_035941575.1 Pyrinomonadaceae bacterium | reverse complement strand
CTTCATCTCGTCGAAAAACACGCCGTAGTGCAATCCGACAGACCGAAACAACTCCGTCTCGGCATACTCGAAGAAGTGGATGTAAGCGCCATAAAAGATAATGCGCGCCGCATCGACATCACCCCAGCGCACGCGCTCTTCGATCGTAAATTTTTTGTGGGCCACCATTCAGTTTAGCTCGACGACTCTTTCAAGAAGTCGAGCAACGCTTCATTAAATTGTTCCGTCCGCTCAAGGTTGGAGACATGTCCCGCGTTTTCCAAAACTACCAGACGCGAACCTGCTACGCTCTCGTTCATCTTTTCACTGTCGGCAACTGGCGTGATAGCGTCTTCCGCGCCGACGAGAATCAGTGTCGGTACAGAGATTTTAGACAAGAGTGACGTTTGATCTTCGCGTTCTGCCATTCCGCGTAGCGCCGCGGCTGCACCTTCCGGCTTCGTCTTCAACATCATGTCGCGAACGCGCTTCACGATTTCCGGGCGTTTGCTCACGGTTTCCGGCGTCAGCAGCTTGGGCAGCATCGCGTCAGCAATCCCGGCCATTCCTTCAGCGAGAGCCTTCTCAGCTTGTTGAGCACGAGTTTGTTTTGCTTCTTCGGTGTCGGGCGTTGCACGCGTGTCAGCGAGAATCAATGCTCGGACGCGCGAAGCAAACTGTTTATAAAACGCCAGGGAGACGTAGCCTCCCATGGAGAGTGACAGAAGCGTGACGCGTGGAATCTCGAGATGATCCAACAAGAAGGCGACGTCCTGGGCCATCCGACTCATCGTCGCTACTCCGTCTGAGGAATCGCTTTCGCCAAACCCGCGCAGGTCGGGCGCGATAACACGATACGATCCACTCAACGCTGCAATCTGCTCGTTCCACAAAGTGCGGTTGAATGGATAGCCGTGGATCAAAACGATAGGACGCCCCGCGCCGGTATCGGTGTACGCCATCTGGATATTGTCGATTTGAACTTGCGCCATGTCTTGCGTAAAAAGTTGAGACAGGATGAACAGGATTTTTCACGAGTCCATGTTCATCCTGAAAAACCCTGTCAATCCTGTCAAAAGTCGCGCCTTGCAGCACGCGCCACGACCGAAATCAGCTCTGTAAGTTCCACTGGTTTTGCCAGATAGATCTGAAATCCGGCCGACAATGCGCGTGCCCGATCCTCCTCCTTCGCGTATGCGGTAATCGCTACGGCCGGACTCTTGTCCAAGATTCCATTTTCAAGCGAACGTATCTTCTCGATCAAACCGGATCCGTCTTCGTCGGGCATCGCAATGTCCGACACCAGCACGTCCGGTCGCTTCAACGTGATCGCTCGGATCGCCTCACCCGCAGAAGAAACTGCCGTGACGTTAGCATGTCGTTTGGTTAGGGCCGTGGTCATCAGTGTCAGTGTATCTGAATCGTCATCAACCAGCAGAACGTTGAGACCGGATAATAACTGCGGAGATTGCGCCAGTTTGTGCGGATTTTGCTCCCCCGCATCTCCTTTACCAACACTTGCCTCGAGGAGTGGGAGCCTGATCGTAAAAGTAGCTCCACGCCCGTCGCCTTTACTCTCCGCGCGAATCGTGCCGCCGTGTATTTCCACAAGGTGACGCGCAATGGCGAGTCCGAGACCGAGTCCTCCGTGCTGGCGAGTCGTTGTGCTGTCAGCCTGTCGAAAGCGCTCAAACACGTACGGCAAAAACTCTTTGCTTATGCCCTGACCCGTGTCCGAAACACTGACCTCTACTGCATAACCGCCCTGCGATACCTTTACGCAAACGCGACCGCCACTGTTCGTAAACTTCACGGCATTCGACAACAGATTCCAAACGACCTGTTGCAGCCGGTTAGCATCGCCCGACACCATCGCCGGCACCGAGTCGAAGTAGGTTTCGACCTTAATCCCCTTTGCGTCTGCGGTTGGTCGCACGACGTTAATGGCATTCTCGACCACTGGCACTACTTCCAAAGGATGCAGATCGAGGTAAAGATTGCCGGTGATGATCCGCGACACGTCGAGAATGTCGTCGACGATCTGGGCCTGTGCTTTGGCGTTGCGCCAGATCGTTTCAACTGCCTGTTGCATCGTCGAGTCGTCAAGCGTGCCGCCTTCGAGCAGCCTAGACCAGCCGAGTATCGCCGTTAGTGGAGTGCGCAACTCATGTGAAACTGTAGCGAGAAACTCGTCTTTCAAACGGTTCGACTCTTCTGCTGCTTCTCTCGCGGTGCGTTCGAGTTTGAGTAAACGAACGTTCTCAATCGCAACTGCCGTGAGGTTCGCGGCCATACTCATGGCGGTCACATGTTCGGGACGATAAACGTCGTGTTGGTAACTCTGGACCTCGATAGTACCGATGATTCGGCCCATCACTGCCATCGGAACCGCCATCGACGAATCCGGGCGCAATCCGTTGTCGGGACCTACGATTACGCCCGGACTGGCCTGGGTCGCGCGCATGTAATCGTTGGTGATGATCACTTCACCGGTGCGAACCGCACGACTGTTCGGTCCCGTTGTGGTAACTGCCATCGGCGGCAAATCAGAGACGTCGAGCTCGTCACCGTCCGCCCAACCATAACAAGCCGTGCGAACGTCGCGAATGGAATCGTAGAGTGAAACAAAGAAACCATTACACGGAACTGAGACGTTGGTGAATTCGCGCAGAGCGCGGAAGATCGCATGTAGTTCGCGTGCGGTGCCGAGAGCCTGGGCGAGTGCTTTGATTCGCTCAAGCAGTCGCTCGTATTCGAGCAGTGCGCGTTCGTTCGCCTCGTTCAGCGCCTCCGCCGTTTCAAGTAGAGCTTTCTCTGCGCGCTCGCGCTCATTGAGCGAATTTCGAATTGTTGTTTCAGACTTTTTGACTTCTTCAGCAGAACGCTCAGCGCGCGAGCGCGCGCGAATTTCCGCACGAGTAACGGCCGCGAAAAGGAGACTCAGCAGTGCACCGGCGATTAGCGTGTACTTCAGAAGTGATCTACTGGACCGTTGTTCGAATGAAGGCTTTGTGACATAAGCTAGTGTC
>DASZDV010000256.1:0-3912 GCA_035941575.1 Pyrinomonadaceae bacterium | reverse complement strand
ACCCTTCTGCGAGCGTGGAGAACACGTCCGCGCGGTCGCGTCGCACTTTCCTCTTATCAACAAGACGTGTCAGCCCCCCAGTTCCAGGCAACACGCCGAGGAGGGGAACTTCCGGCAACGAGACTGCTGAGTTGCCGTCGTCGACCAGATAGATCTCATCGCACGCGATCGCTAGCTCATATCCACCACCCGACGCTGTTCCATTTAACGCCGCAACATAACGACGCCCTGAGTGTTTCGAATCGTCTTCGATGGCACAGCGCGTTTCGTTTGTAAACTTACAGAAGTTGACCTTGAACGCGTGCGAGGACGTGCCAAGCATGTAGATGTTTGCTCCCGCGCAGAAGATCCGGGGTTTCAAACTCGTGATCATCACTGCACGGACTTCCGGATGCTCAAAGCGGATCCGCTGAATAGCATCGGCCAGTTCGATATCTACGCCGAGATCATAGGAATTGAGTTTGAGCTTGTAGCCGTCAACGAGCGTTTCGTCTTCCTGGACGTCCATCGAGAGTGTGGCGACGGGGCCAGCGATCTCAAGTCTCCAGTGTTTGTATTGCTCAGGTGATGTTTGGAACAAGATTTCAGGATTTAACATGATTAACAAGATTTCTGGTTCGAACGTTCGTTCGGATTCTAGGGGAGATATGCGTGTGAGTCAAACCAGCATCTTGTTATCTTGAAGATCTTGTTAATCGTGTCGAAGCTTGACAGTTTGGGCCTACCGCGCGTAGGGTTTCAGGCTTCCGACTCAATGGGCGACTCAAGCGGGCTCCGTCCTGGAGGCGAATCTGTTCTGGTGAACGGCGCGGTCTTCAAAACCGTCAGTGAGACCGTGAGAGCGGGCTCAGGTAGGTTCGATTCCTACACGCCTCCGCCAGGCAGAGCAGTCGCGTAAATTGTTCTTTTACAATGAGTTTCCTCACATGATAAGAGATTGGGTTGAGCTGAATATGACACCCGGCATCGGACCTCGCGCCGCTGCCAAACTCCTCGAGCGATTTGGTTCTGCCGAGGCAGTCTATAGGGCAACACGAGCCGAGTTGGAGCAGTTGCGACTGCCGCCTGAGGCCGTCGATACCATTATCGCCCGCGATCTGCTCCCTCGCGCTGAAGCCGAGATTGAGGCAGTTAAGAAGCTTGGTGGCGATATCCTTTTGTTGGATGATGGGGTTTATCCGTCACCCTTACGCGAAATCTACGACCCGCCAATTGTTCTTTATGTTAAGGGGGCGTGGTCAGACTGTTTGGACCGACCCTGTATCGGTGTGGTAGGGTCGAGAAGGTGTTCGACCTACGGGCAGAACGCGGCAATCATGCTGGCGCGCGATTTGGCGCAGCGCGGCGTAACGGTTGTTTCGGGGTTTGCCCGGGGAATTGATGCCGCAGCGCATCGTGGGGCGCTGGATGCCGCCGGCCGGACAGTGGCCGTGCTCGGCACCGGTATCGACGAAGTTTACCCCCGTGATCACAAGAAGTTAGCGGCGGAAATACTCGACCGCGGCGGGGCCTTGGTCAGTCAGTTCCCACTGGGGACGCCGCCGGTCTCGGAAAACTTTCCGTACCGCAACCGCATCATTAGCGGACTGAGTCTCGGGGTCGTAGTTGTGGAAGCGGCGGAGAATTCGGGATCTTTGATAACTGCGCGTCTGGCGATGGAACAGAATCGAGAGGTGTTTGCTGTGCCTGGAAACATTACTTCTCGAAACTCGTTCGGTACTAATTATTTGATCAAAGGCGCAGGCGCGAAACTGGTGCAGCAGTGGCAGGACATCGCCACCGAACTGCCGCCGCAGATTTCGGCGTCGCTTTTACCGCCGGCGTTTGGCGAACGAAAGAAGGAGACATCGGTTGCGGATCGACTGTCGTTCGTCCCGGAAGGACTTTCGCCATCGGAGACTTCAGTATTCAAGTTGTTGACGCCCGACAATCCGGCGCACGTTGATTGGTTATTTGATAAGAGCAAGCTCCCGATTTCGGAGCTGACGGCCGCGCTGCTCTCTTTGGAAGTTCGCGAGTTTGTAAGAGCGCTGCCGGGAAGATGTTTCGTAAAACGGCTGTGATCTTTGTGCTTTGATCTTTGTTCTTTGTGTGTTTCAACAAAGTACCAAGTACAAAGCACAAAGTACAAAAAAACGAATTAGAAAATGGCAAAGAACCTGGTAATCGTTGAATCGCCTGCGAAGGCGAAGACTATAAATAAGTATTTAGGAAAGGACTATCTGGTTAAGGCCTCGATAGGCCATATCAAAGATCTGCCTTCGAAAGGGCTTGGAGTCGACGTCGAACACAATTTCGAGCCTACCTATGAGCTCATTCCCGATTCGAAGAAACGTAACAACAAAAAGATTGTTGCTGAACTAAAGAAGGCTGCCAAAGAAGCTGAAGCAATTTATCTCGCAGCCGACCCGGACCGCGAAGGCGAAGCAATCTGCCAGCATCTCGCCGAGGAGATCGTTCCCAAGCGACCAGCCAAGCCCGCGTATCGTGTGATGTTCAATGAGATCACGAAACGTGCGGTTAACGCTGCGTTCGAGCACCCACGCCAGATCGATGGGAACCTTGTCGATGCGCAACAGGCTCGTCGCGTTCTCGATCGTCTGGTGGGCTACAAAGTTTCGCCGTTGCTCTGTCGCACGATCGGCGGCCGCTTGAGTGCCGGACGGGTGCAGTCAGTCGCGCTGCGAATGGTGGTTGAGCGCGAACGCGAAATCGAGCAGTTCATTAAGACTGAGTATTGGACCATCGGCGCGAATCTGAGTTCGAAATTGCCGCCGGCGTTTGATTCGCGCTTGTTCAAGATTGATGAGCAGACAGTCAAGACGAGCGGGTTCGATCAGGATCTCAAGAAGAGCGAAATCCTCGTTAAAGATCAGGCTCAGGCTGACGAAATTGTTGCCGAAGCAAAGCAACAGACGTTTGTTGTCGGCGACGTCACCACCAAAGAACGCAAACGCAATCCAGTTCCGCCATTCATCACGTCAAAACTGCAGCAGGAAGCTTCGCGGAAACTCGGATTCGCGGTGAAGAAGACGATGATGCTGGCCCAGAAACTTTACGAAGGCGTGGAACTGGGCGACGAAGGTTCTGTCGGTCTGATCACTTACATGCGAACCGACTCGACGCGTGTTTCCGACACCGCGCTCGGCGAAGTTCGCGAGTACATCGATCGACAATACGGCGCCAATTATCTTCCCGAAAAAGCCGTTTACTATCGTTCGAAAAAGGACGCGCAGGACGCGCACGAAGCTATCCGTCCGACTGAAGTTGCGCGCACTCCCGACTCGCTCGCGAAGTATCTCAAGCCCGAAGAACTGAAACTGTACCGGTTGGTCTGGCAGCGCTTTGTAGCGTCGCAGATGATGCCTGCGGTTTTCGATCAGACCACGATCGACATTCAAGCCGGAAGGTTTATCTTTCGAGCTACTGGCTCAGTGCAAAAGTTTGATGGCTTCCTCAAGATCTATCAGGAAGGCCGCGACGAGAAGACTGAAGAAGACGATGAAGCGGAGCGTAGTCTGCCACTCGTTGAGAAGGGTGAGACTCTGAAGTTGAACTCGGTCACGCCCGAACAGCATTTCACCGAGCCGCCGCCACGTTATACGGAAGCGACACTCGTGAAAGCGCTCGAAGAAAAGGGCATTGGCCGGCCCTCAACTTACGCGGCGATCATGTCGACGATTCAGGAGCGAGAATACGTCGAAAAGCTCCAGGGACGTTTTCATCCCACGGGACTCGGTAAGACGGTCAACGATCTTCTGATCGACGGCGGTTTCGATGATCTCTTCAACGAGAGTTACACGGCTCGCATGGAAGAAGAGCTCGACGAGATCGAGGAAGGCAAGATTCCCTGGACCAAAGCACTCCGCGAGTTCTACGACAAGTTTGAAGGCGACCTTAAACAGTTTCAGG
>DASZDV010000255.1:0-2775 GCA_035941575.1 Pyrinomonadaceae bacterium | reverse complement strand
TCGATGCCGAATTTGCCACCCTGGCCGTCTCCATCACCGAGCCGGCTCGTGATCGTGTTCACGTCGCCGGGGAAGTAAAGGTTGTTGCCGCTCAGCAAAAACGGCTCGCCGCTTTGCCACTCGTACGTGCCATTCACCTGCCAGCCGCCGATGAACGCGTCGAGTACGCGATTCATGTTGTTGCCGACCGCGCGTCCGCGTCCGACGGGTAGCTCATACACGCCCGCGAAGGTAAAACGATGCGGCCGATCGAAAGGCGAAATGCGATCTTCGAGCACTGTGTCGCCCGGATTCAGATAATTCAGCTTCTCGCGCAGATTCGAATATGTGTAGGTCATCGTGAAAGAAACGTCTTTTGCGAAACGTTTGTCGACCTGCACCTGAAGCGAGTTGTAACGATTGGTGCCGTTGTATTCCTGGACCCACAAGGCGTTGAACTGCGGAAACTGGAACAACGACTGCGCTCGCGTGATGTTGGCAGCAGTATTCAAGGCACTGCCACCGGGAACCAGATTGCGGAACGGATTCGGAATGTTTGCAGTCAGGAACGTGTTGGCCGCCGCGTCGCTCACGGGATCCGTGCCGAGGAACTGGCGCGGAACAAAGTTCAAGTTTCTGCTGACGGCAAGATCGTAGCCGTTCGCGCGAATGAAGTTTGCCTCGACAACGATCTGGCCCGGCAGTTCGCGTTGAATACCAAACACAAAACGCGCGAACTTCGAATTCTTTCTTAAGAGACCAATGATTGGCGCTGTGTCGGCTCCGACATCTGCGCCGAGTCCGGTCAACAGACCGAGACTCGACCCGAACGAAGGTTGTATTCCGCTCAAGCCACTCGGAAACGGGTTCGTCAATGTCGCAACAAACGTTAGACCGTTGTTGTTCGACGGAACGAACGGCGTGGTGCCTGCGAAGCCGACTTGTTGCGGAGGTTCAATCTGGAACGGCGCCATGAATATACCGAAGCCCGCGCGCAACACAGTCTTGTCGTTCAACTGATACGAAAGACCGAGACGCGGTTGGAAGTTACTGCGATCAGCTTCCCAAACGTTGCGGTTGTCTTCATTGGCGAAGGTGTAGCCACCGACCACGTGGAAGTTCGCGGGTGAAACGACAAAGTTCGATGGATTCGCATTGAAGGCTGTCGTGTACGCCGCACGCACTTGCGCGTCGATCGGACTCGGCGTACCGAAATCAAAGCCACGCAGGATGCGATCGAAACGTTCGGTCAAACCCTGCTCGATGTCAAAACGAAGACCGAGATTCAGCGTCAGGTTTCGCGTTACGCGCCAATCGTCCTGGAAAAACATTCCGTGATAAAGCGACTGGACCGAGTAGTTGATCGAGTTATCGATCTGGCTGGCATTGCCGCCGGAGCCTGTCGTCGGAATGCCAAGCAGGAACGCGGCAACGTCGCGGCCGAATACGTTTCGCAGTGTGCTCGAGGAGTTCGAAGCCGGCGCCGTAAACGTGCCGTCAAAGAAGAACTGCCCGCCCTTGTAAGCGTCGGTACTGAAGTTCTCGCGCACTACACGGAAGTCGTAGCCATACTTCATCGTGTGAGTGTCGACGACGTGTGTGATTGTGGGCTGCACTGAGCCCATGTAGAACGGGCGGATGCGTCCTTCGTTCCAATCTGACCGAGTTGAGCCGAGCGTGGATCTGATCGGCCTTGTCGCGTCGAGGTTTCGGATCATGATGCGCGGCAGGTATTGATAGCCGCGCATTGCAGCCAACGAAGCGGGTGCAAAACCGAGAGTTGATGGATCGAAGAGTTCTGCCGGACGTCGTTCCTGCACGAACCGGTTCAGGCTCACGCGGATGTCGAAGACAAAGTTTGACGTGACCGCGTTTGTGTAGTCGACGTTGCCGCCGTCGTTGGTACGGTATTCAAAACCGCGTGTGATCGGAAAATTATTGACGACGCCGGCCCAGTCCTGCCGATCTTCCGGATTGAAGCTGTGGTAGTACTTGCCGAAGATCGACTGGTTCGAGCTGATGCGATGATCGATACGCGCCAGCCACCCACGATAATTTTGGTGACGAAGCTGATTGGAGAAGAAGTTGTTCTGGGTTCCCGCCGCCACGCCCGCAATGTTTGGCAGCGGATAGTATTTGATCAGATTTGCAGCTACCGGATTGATCAAGTTCGTTGGAATGATGTTGCAGGTGGAGTTTGCCGGCAGTGCGCCTGAAGTTGGACAGTTGAATGAAGAGCGAACGACGTTGGAGCCGCTTTGCACGCCCGAGAACGGATTGAAGATCACCGTGTTTGCAGCGGCGGCAATGTTGTTCCGGTTGACGATCAGGGCAGAGAAGTCGCCGCGCCGCATCGCTTCAGTCGGTACGGTGAAGATCTGCGGTTCGGCGATGTTGTCTTTTAGGCGTTCGTACGAGACAAGAAAGAACGTTCGGTCGCGGCCGTTGAAACCGGGCAGCACGACTGGTCCATTAATGACAGTGCCGTACCGGTGATACGTACGGATCGGCCGCGCCTGGTTGCTCGCGTTGCCAAAGAAGTTGTTTGCTGTGCGGCTGCGATCGCGATTGAAATACCACGCAGAGCCGTGGATTTCGTTCGTGCCGCTTTTCACCGCGACGTTTACGGTTGCGCCGGTGGAGTAGCCTTGCTGAGCGTCGAACGTGTTCGTTTGAACCTTGAATTCCTGCACCGCGTCCGACGGAGGTGAAAAACCGACGCCGCCGTCGAAGGCGTAGTTAGGCGAACCGTATAACGTGATCTGATTGGCGCCAGTCGCACCGTTGGAGCGAAAC
>DASZDV010000254.1:0-1561 GCA_035941575.1 Pyrinomonadaceae bacterium | reverse complement strand
AAGGATCTATGAGAATTTCTGGCGGCACGCCGAGGGGTTGCCACGTGTGTTTCGGCGGGCGCTGTCGAGTCTTTCGCGGCCGGCGTTGGAAGCGACGGGACGAAAGCGCGCGGCGATTGAGCTGATTCGCCGGCTCGGAGCGGACGAGCCGTTGTTTTGGGGCGGGGCAGTTGTGTATGACGAAACGTTCAAACCTCGCGTGTTATCGCAGTCGTTGCGCGACCGTATGAACGGGCTCTCGTCGTTGCGCGTGATCGAGCCTTATCTCACACAGATCGAGCGGCAACGTCCCGATTCGGATTTTCTTGCGCGGATGACGTACCTCGAATTGAAGCTACGTTTGCCTGAGCTTCTGTTGATGCGCGTCGATAAGATCACGATGGCGACCAGCGTTGAAGCGCGTGTTCCGTTTCTCGATCATCACCTGGTTGAATACGCGCTTGCCTTGCCGCGATCGTTGAAGGTGGAAGGCACCACTGGGAAACATATTCTGAAACGAGCGTTGGAAAACATTTTGCCTCACGATTTGTTGTATGAACCGAAGCGTGGTTTTGGAGCGCCCGTGCGAGAGTGGTTCCGTGGAAAGGAGTTGGGCCGTTGGTTTGACGATCATTTACTCAACTCAAAACTTCGTAACAGAGACCTCCTTGACTACAGCTTCATCGCAAAGATGCTCGACGAACACCGAAGCCAAAAACACGACTGGGGGTTTCATCTGTGGGCCTTGCTGAATCTCAGCCTCTGGTATGAGCAATGGATTGATTAACCGTGCGGCACGTTTCTCAAGTGACGTCGCGTGGACGCTGTCCACACGTCTGCTGATGGTTGTCAACAGCGTCGCGGCGGGCGTGATCGTGGCGCATTGGTTGGGGGCGGAAGGTGTCGGCCAACTCGCAGTGATCAATATTGCCGTAACCACGATCGTGCAACTCGGAAGCCTCGGTCTGCCTTCTTCAAACACTTACTTCATCGCTCAGGACCGTAAGTACTTCCGCGCGGCGACTGTCAACTCCTTGCTCTTCGCTTTGGTCGTCGGAACATTCCTCGCGATCGCCTTGAGCGCTCTGGCATCACTGCGGCCGGATTGGTTCGGCTTTGTTTCACCGCAACTAATCCGTATTGCCGCCGTTTCAATCCCTTCCCTCTTACTCACGCTAATAGCCCTCAACATTTTTCTCGCCGTCGGCAAAGTGCGTGAGTTCAACTTATTGGACCTCGTCGCCCAGTCGTGTGTACTTATCAACGCGGTCTTCGTACTGGTCGTCTTCCGCAAATCACTTCCCGAACTCGTGGCGCTGAACACGATAACCACGATCGCCATAAGTCTTATCGTCGCCGTGCTATTGGTCACCACCGGAAAGAAGCTTGTGGATTCGAAGTGGCGTTCCGACGCTGCGCTCCTCCGACGCATGATCGCGTATGGACTCAAGTTTCACATCTCAGTCCTCGCGGGCGCCATCATCTTTCGCGCGGACCTGCTGGTTGTGAATCACTTTCGCGGCGCAGCGGAAGCGGGCGTTTACAGCGTCGCGACACAGTTTTCTCTGCTGCTCATGCTGCT
>DASZDV010000253.1:0-5213 GCA_035941575.1 Pyrinomonadaceae bacterium | reverse complement strand
TGCTCAACGACGGCTCCGGACTGTCGCGTAACGACATGATTACCGCGGAAGCTTCGGTGCAGTTGTTGACGTTCATGAGTAAACATCGTTACGCCGACGTCTTTCGCGAAGCGCTACCGATAGCCGGTGTTGATGGCACTCTGCGCAATCGCATGAAAGGAACACCCGCGGAGAACAATGTTCGCGCCAAGACGGGCTCGTTGAGTTCCGCCTCGAGTTTGGCTGGTTACGTCACAACCGCAGCCGGCGAGAAGCTCGCGTTTTCGATTATGGTCAACAACTATCCACGCGACTTCGATGCGCGGACCGCATGCATCGATCCAATCGCAGTCTTGCTCGCCTCTTTCAACGGTAAACCTGATGCCCCCTAGGTTCACTAAGTTTCACGGACTCGGGAACGACTATCTGGTCATCGAAGCCGAACAGTTGAGCGGCATCGAAGATCTCAGCGAATTCGCGCGGCGTATCTGTAATCGTCATTACGGCGCCGGTGGCGACGGCATTGCAATCATCTCCAAATCGCAAACCGCTGATGCTGACTTCAACTGCCGCATCTTCAATCCTGACGGCAGTGAAGCCGGACTCTCCGGAAACGGAACTCGTTGCGCCGTCGCGTATCTCTACTACGCGCGACTGTGGGCGAAAGAGGAGCTCAGGTTGAGTACGAGGACGGGCCTCAAAAAATATTTCCTGCGTGAAAAGGACGATGCCGGGAGGTTCATTTTTGAGTCGGAGTTGGGGCAGCCGAAGTTTGACTCGCCTTCGATCCCGATGTCGATCTCGCCGCCACTCGATCAAGTCATTGGATACATCTTGCCGGTCGATGGCCAGCCCGTTCCGATCACGGCGATGCAGATGGGAAATCCAAACTGCTGTATCTTTGTTGACGACTTCGACGCACTCAACTGGCGTCAACTCGGAAAGAAGATCGAAACACACACGCAGTTTCCTGATCGGACCAACGTTGTCTTCGTTCGCGTCCCGGAAAGAAACCGGATCGAGTTGCGCATCTGGGAACGTGGCGTCGGTGAAACCACCGCTTCCGGCACGTGTTCGTGCGCGGGCGCAGTGGCTGCGATGGTCAACGAAAAGGCCGATCGCGACGTGCGCGTTGTGATGGAAGGCGGCGAAGTCCGAGTCCATTGGCGTCCTGACGGTGAGGTTGTGATCACCGGAACTGCTGAATTAGTCTATAGCGGCGAGTGGTTGGCTTAACACCTGTGTTTAAAACTCTCTACACAATCCTCCTCCTTGCGGTGCTCTGTTGGACGTCTGCCTGCGGCGGCAAAGTAATTACCGAGACCGAAGCCAAACCACCGCCGCCACCAAAACCGCCGAGTTCTGTTCCGATGTGGCTGGGAAACGCGTCGCGAGACTTCTACGGCACAGGCCCGTGGTCAGACGGTCCGCTCGAAGTCGTGTGGGAGTTTGAAACGAAGTGGATCAAGGGCCGTTTGCACGAGGATCCGTGGGGCGGTTCGAGTTGGCCCGGTCAGCCTTCAGTCGATGAGCGGCACGTTTACTTCGGTTCAGCCGATGGATATCTGTATTGCCTTGATAAGAGAGACGGAAGTTTGGTGTGGAGCTTCAAAACTGAAGACAGCCTGAAAGCTACACCAACGATCGCCGGCGATCGCTTGATCGCGAGCGGTCTCGATCATTACGTCTACTGCATCAACGCTCGCGACGGATCTCTGATTTGGAAGTACAAGACCGAGTTCGAGGTCGATTGCTCAGCGGCGGTCATCGATGGCCGCGTCTATTTCGGTGGTGAAGACGGTTTCTTCTACGCGTTGAATCTCGCAGACGGCGCGCTCATCTACAAAACGGAACGGCTCGGTTCGATGGAAGGAAGCTTTTCTGTTGACAAGGGCCGCGCCTACATCGGCACCGAGCGAGGCGAGCTCTACTGTTTGAATCTCGCGGACGGTTCCACCGTCTGGAAGGCGCAAATCGGCGCCGATTCGGATTCGACTCCGGCCGTTTCCGACGGGATGGTCTATACGGCGGCAGAAAACGGGTACGTGTATGGCTTGCGGCAGTCGAACGGTGAGTTGGTTTGGAAGTACCAGGCGACGGGCGGCACGACGAAAGATAAAGCTGGGTTCTGGGCGAGTCCGATCGTTGCGAATGGAAGAATCCACATCGGATCGAGCAACGGTTACCTGTACTCGCTATCGGCTGACAAAGGTGAAGTTGTTTGGCGTTACAAGGCACGCGGACCGATCTGGGGAACGGCGCCGTTAGTCGACGGCCGTCTCATCTTCGGCGACAAAGCCGGTTGGCTACATGCGGTGGCGGCGAAAGACGGTAAGCAGATCAGCGAGTTGAAGATCGGTGATAATATCAACGCGACGCCGGCAATTCTTGGTGGGCGAATTTACATAGGCGCATTCAATGGGAAGCTTTACTGTTTGAAGTAACCTTGCTCGTTTATCTCGTCGACAACACAATTGACGGTCAAGGCGCCAGCCCGCGTGAGGTTCGGGCGGTGCTGGGTCGTTTGATTCCTGGTCTCGAAATCCTCACCGAGCCGTTTCACAGCGTTTCGCTCGAACGCGTCCGCAGCTTAAAACCTTCGCACATCATTCTCAGCGGCCAGAGCCATCCCTGGGACAAGTACACACCGCAGTCTCTGGCGGGTGTGTTTGATGTCATCAAACAAGCGAGCCAACCGATTTTAGGCGTGTGTGGCGGACACCAGCAGATCGCGCTCGCTTACGGTTCTGAAGTTGGGTTGATGGGGCGGCTCGAACCGGGTGAGGGTTACGAAGGCGCGAAGCGGGAACGCGGGTTTTTCCCGGTTCAGAACACGGGGGAGGGTCTGTTCAAAGGGCTGCCGCCGACCATTACCGTTTGGCATTCTCACTGCGACGAAGTGAAGCAGCTGCCGGATGGGTTTAGGTGTACTGCGTCGAATGAGACCTGCCCGATTCAGGCCATGCAGCAGAAGGGGCGGCGGGTTTATGGCGTTCAGTTTCATCCGGAGTTGTTTGACGAAGAGCACACAGAGGGGCGGCGCATAGTCGAGAACTTCCTGGCGCTATAAACCAAATCCCCTCTTCATCCCGCCGGCGCGGCGGCGGACCCTCCTCACCACTCGATCTGCGGAATGCCGCGGCCGCAACGTAAAAACAATGTACGCATTATGCGTTTTCAGTGGCTTATTTCACAGAATTAACACGGTTTGCCTAGACTCTCCCCTACCCGTGTGCTAGCCTCATCCTCGGAACAACGAGCTCATTGCTCGTTTTTCAGTTTAGTGAATCAGTGCCTTCAACGCACCGCATCAAGGATGCAAGCCCCCAACCTCGGCTGACGTCATAGGACTCCTAGAGCCAGGGGACGAGTCATAGGAAAGAACGGACTCGCGCAGGACGTTGAAGGTCAGGCAATAACTCGGAACGGAGACCCGATTTTGAAAGTCTATTCAATCTTCAGCGGAAGTGCGTTGATCGGTGCTGCACTTCTGAGCAGTTCTTTAATCTTTTCCGCTCGTACTCTCTCCGCGGAAACTCTTCCATCCCAACAACCTAAACCAAACCAAACAACCGCCGAAGCGACAGCTCCAGTTGCGCTCGAACTTCCTTCTCGGGGAGACTTGGGCGGAAAGATCGCCGTCGAAGAAAACTACGTAGTTCCGCCGACCGCTTACCTTGCGACCGCGTACAGTCTGCGCGGCCGAACCGCGAGTGGACGGATGGTTTCACGAGGCTTGATTGCCGCTGACCCGCGTCATTTACCCTTAGGTTCGCGCGTCAGGCTCGAAGCCGGTCCGTACAGCGGCGAATACCTGGTCGCCGACACCGGCGGCATGGTGCGTGGCCGACGTATCGACATCTGGACGCCGACCTCGCGTGAGGCGATGCGGTTTGGCAAACGCACGGTGAAGCTCACAGTGCTCAGCTTGGGTGGTAAAAAGCGCACTGCACACGCAACGAAAAACTAGTTCGCAAACTAGTTCGCACCAAATGATTGTTCAATAGGCTTGCGTGTTAAGATTCGCGCAAATGTCTGTTGAACAATCTGCCGGTACCCGATCCCAAGAGATCCCAATTGCCGAACCGCTCGTCGAAGTCAGACGAGGAGCTATCACCGAATCGCGACATCGCGGCCATGTCGTGGCGATCGAGCCTGACGGCAACGTAGTCGCTCACCTCGGCGCCCCACAGACAGTGACGTTTCTGCGTTCTTCGGCAAAGCCGTTTCAGGCAATCCCACTGCTCACATCCGGCGCTGCGGATCGCTTTGGGTTTACCGATCAGGAAGTCGCACTCGCGTGTGCGTCACACAACGGCGAACCAATTCACACCGAAATAGTAGCGTCGATGCTGCGCAAAATCGGACTGGATCCGGAAGCGCTGAAGTGCGGCGTTCACGAACCCTACAGCGTTGACGCTGCGCGCGAGCTTCGCGAGCGTGGCGAGGCGCCGAACGTGTTACACAACAACTGTTCGGGCAAACACGCCGGAATGCTGGCGCTGGCGCTTCACCTCGGCGCCCCGACCGAAACCTATATTCGGCCGGAACATCCAGTGCAACTCGCGATAGGGAAAGTGGTCGCGCAATTTGCGGATATGCCGGTTGAAGATCTGGCCGTTGGGACTGATGGGTGCGCGGTTCCTGTGTTTGGGATAACTATGAAGGCGATAGCGCTTTCGTACGCCCGTCTCGTTTCGCCACCCGCCGATTTTGACGATGCCACGCGAGCCGCATGCGAGCGAATCGTTCGTGTGATGTGTGGGTATCCGGAATTGATTGGCGGCACTTCCGATCGGCTCGACACAGAGATCATGCGTGCTGCGCCGGGGCGTTTGATTTCGAAGGTCGGCGCGGAAGGTGTTTACACCGCAGGCATCACACCGTGCGAGCGCTGGCCGCGAGGTTTGGGTCTCGCATTGAAGATAGAAGACGGCGATGATCGGCGCGCGCGTCCGACGGTGGTGATTGAGTCGCTACGCCAACTGGGGGTGCTGCGCGACGAGTCGCTGGAAGCCGTTGCGCGTTACGCATTCTTTCCAGTCGTGAACCGGCCGGGGGAAGTCGTTGGTGAGATCCGCGCGCACTTCGAGTTGAAAGGTTCTTTGTCACGTTGAGGTTCAAGGAGCGCCGAAGGCGCGCCAGACGCGTAGGGTCGGCGGGATGTTTCCCATTGAGTTCAAGGAGCGCCGAAGGCGCGACAGAGGGTAGCCAGGGGCCGCGCGAAGCGCGCT
>DASZDV010000252.1:0-4165 GCA_035941575.1 Pyrinomonadaceae bacterium | reverse complement strand
GGATGTCTTCGTCAATGAAGATCTCAAACTGCTCCTTTTGCAGCGACTCGAGCGTGTCTTCAAGTGTGATCTGGTTCATGTGCGGGCAACGCACACTGCACAGCCGCAACATGTCTTTCTCCGGATTTGCGGCCGCGATGTTGTCGCCCATCGAGCATTCCGTCAGCAGCAAGTAGCGCGGCGCGTGCGTCCTTTCGACGTAGCGGATCATGGCCGTCGTGCTGCCGGAGTAATCGGAAGCTTCAACCACTTCCGGACTGCATTCAGGATGGGCCAGGATCACGACGTCAGGAAACTGCTTGCGCACGTTCTTGATGTCTTCGACGCTGAACTTGTCGTGCACCTCGCATCGTCCGGGCCAGCCGATCATTTGATACTCGAGGTCTTCAGGAAACTGTTGGCGCGGCTCACGTGTCGGATAGATGATGCGCTTGCCTGTTTCTCGTGCGACGTTACCCGCAAGGAACTCATCCGGGATAAAGATCACCTTGTCTGTCTTCAACGAGTTAACGACATCAACCGCATTCGACGACGTGCAACAAATGTCTGACTCCGCTTTCACATCTGCGTACGTGTTTATGTAAGTCACGACGGGAACACCCGGAAATCGCCTCTTCAACTCGCGCACGTCTTCGGCGGTGATGCTTGCTGCAAGCGAACAGCCCGCTTTCTCGGATGGAATGAGCACCTTCTTCGTCGGATTCAGGATCTTCGCCGTCTCCGCCATGAACTTCACGCCACAGAACACGATGATGTCCTTTTCAGTTTCGGCAGCTTTGCGGCTGAGTTCGAGTGAGTCGCCGACGAAATCGGGAATTGAGTGAAAGAGCGCCGGCTCCATGTAGTTGTGGCCGAGTATGACTGCGTTCTTTTCAACTTTCAGCCGGTTGATTTCCACTGCCAGCTCCGCCTTGAGACGCAGTTCAAAATCGGGGACTGTGTCGGAAAGCAGCCCCTTCAACTTCTCGTACATCTGTGCGGTGGCAGCGTCAGTAATCATTTCAATCATTTCTGTCCACAAACTCCAAACTCAGGTCAAAAACCTTGGGTGAATGCGTCAGCGCGCCGACGGAAATGTAATCGACTCCCGTGCGGGCTACTTCGAGCACATTCTCGAGGGATACGTTGCCAGAGGCTTCAAGTTTTGCCCGTCCAGCACAGAGCTGAACGGCCTCCCGCATCACCTCGAACGTCATATTATCCAGCAAAATCCTCTCCACACCGAGCGCCAACGCCTCCCGAACGTGGTCCAGCGTGCGCGCTTCAACTTCGATTTCCAGTGCGGTGCCGGAATCGCGCACTCTTGTGACTGCCGCGGTAATCGAGCCGGCGAAGTCGATGTGGTTGTCCTTTATTAAGACCATGTCAAACAGGCCGGTGCGATGGTTTTGGCCGCCACCGAGTCGCACCGCAAGTTTGTCGGTAAAACGAAGGCCGGGCGCGGTCTTGCGCGTGTCGAGAATCGCGGCGCCGGTTGTTGATACAGCATCGACGAACTCGCGCGTGAGCTTGGCGATGCCTGACATGCGGCCGAGAAAATTCAACGCCGTGCGCTCGCCAGTGAGTAGAGCGCGAGCGGGACCAGCGACCTCGGCCACAATCGTTCTATTTTCAACGGTGGCCCCGTCATTGATTCGCCTGGTGAAGTTGACTCGTTCATCGAGCGTCAGCCACACGGCTTCGGCGACGTCCAGTCCGGCGATAACGCCTTTTTGCTTAGCGATAATACGCCCGCGAAGTGAAGCGTCGTACGGAACGATCGTGTCGGTAGTGACGTCGCCGCTGCCGATATCTTCTTCCAGCGCGCGACGGATGCAGTCAGAGACCTCGACGGGCAGCGCAGCTTCTTTTGGTAAGTTCTTAAGCAAAGCTCATTCTAAGCTCTTATCGGATGGTGATCAAAAGATCGCGGCCTTCCTGTGCCTCATTTTGGTTGTAATCCCTCGCAATGATTCTCAGTGTGTAATCGCCCGGCGGCAGTTTTGAAGTGTCCCAAGCGTCTGTGTTTGCGCGGCCGTCGCGCACCCAGTTCGTGACTTCGTATAGGAACCTCGTGGTTTCACTCCCGTAGACTGTGATGCCGCTCTGATCGGCATAAGCGACCTTCGTGCTTTCGCGGTCGGGTGGCAGCCGGTCGTATATCTGTGTGATCCGCGGTTCGGCAAAGTCATTCGCCGGAGTGCCGTCTGAATTGAGGACCTGGTAGCCGAGCATGTACAAACCGAGCCGCCGGCGGTTTCCGTTCATGTTCGTGCGATCGAATGCGTCCACGACAATGCGTACGCGACCATTTACCAGGAGACGGCTGTTCTGTTTTTCTGTGAGTTCTTGGCCTGATTCATTGAAGAGTTGGATTCCGTTCTTTTCAATTTGCGGCGGTATGTCGTCCTTGAAACCAACTGGTGAAAGCGTCAAAGGATTGATCTCCGCGCCAGGTGGACCAACGTTCAGGTGCACATGGTACATCCGGTTCACGCTGCCGAGCCCATCACCCTGATTAAAGCGTGTGCCACGTTTGATTCGAACGCGCGCAACTTTTCCATCAGCACCGTTCACCGGAATGAAACGCAGATCGTCGAACATCTTCCCGTCCGTGCCGCGTCCGATGAGCATGTGTATGTAAGAGATCACGCCGACGCGCATACCTTCATTGAGCGAACCGAATCCCCAGTTTGCCAGCGGACTTGTGACTTTTTCGGAACGGACAGATCGCACAACGTCGCCGTACCCGCCGAAGACGTCGAGACCGCTGTGAAGGTGATGCCGGCTGTCGGTTGAATCAAAACTGCCGCGCACTTCGCCGACAGTGGCGACAACTTCGTGTGGCCGGTCTTGTGGGGCGAGTGGCCAAATCAACGACTGCTGACCGAGGGTTTCGTTCGATAGTCTCGGTAGTGAATCGAGTCGTGCGGCGGTGCTTTCACGAGTGGTCGGATCCAGCTTTCGAACTACGTAGTTAGCGCCGTCTGCTACGAACAAGGCCCCAGTTCGTTGGTCCAAGCCAACACTGGACGGTTGATTAAAGCGGGCCTCTTCCGCGCCGTCCGCGAAGCCGGGGCTGCTACCGGCGATTACACGCGCGCTGCCGTCTGGCGCGATCTGGATCACTCGCGAGCGGTCGAGTTCAGTAACGTAAATATAGTTGTCGTGCGTTAACGCGAGGCCGAGTGGACTCGACAGATCTTCACCATTGACGTTTACGGCCATCGTGCTGACATTTCCGTCGGCGGTTATTTTGCGGAGACGATCGTTGCCCGTGTCCGCGACGATGAGTGTTCCGTCAGGCATGACAGCGACTCCGCACGGAGTATCGAAGAGGCTGCTATTTCGGTCACCATCTGCATAACCGGGCGTTCCGCCTCCTGCGACGGTAGTCACCTGACCCTCAGGCGAGATCATGCGAATGCGATCGTTGTAAGTGTCGGCGACAAAAACATTTCCGCGGTTATCAACCGCAACGCCGATTGGACCGTTGAAACGCGCTTGCGTCGCTGGCCCATCCCGGTATCCGGCGGTACCGTCGCCCGCGATTGTGGTCACATTCCCCTCAGGAGTGACTTTGCGAATGCGATTGTTGCCGGTGTCGGCGACGTAGAGATTACCGTCGCTATCGATCGCGAGACCGGAGGGCGTGTTGAACGAAGCCGCGGTGCCCGCGCCGTCAGCAAATCCCTCGCCACCGCCCGCGAACGTTGTAACTCCTCCTTCGCCCGTGATCTTACGAATGCGATTGCTCTCGCCGGCGTCGGCAACGTAGACCGTGCCGTCTTTCGCGACGGCAATGCCGAACGGATCGGAGAACGCGGCTTGTAAGGGTTGCGTGTTGTCGCGAATGAGTGGCGTACCTTCACCGGCGACTGTGCTGACCTGAGCGCGCCAGCCTAGCGGCGTCGGCTTCGGTTTTTGTGTTAACCAAAGAAACAGAGCGACCGCGCCGCCTGCAATTAGCAGGACTGTTATCAGGAGGAGCGCTTTACGCATCAATGTTACGGAGAAGCACGTCCGGCTGTGAGAGCATTTCTTCGATGCGCGCGACGTAGCGTCCTACGTGCAAACCATCAACGAGCGCGTGATGCACTTCGACTGAAAACGGCATCAACGTATGCTCGCCTTCGCGTGTGAACTTGCCGAATGAAATCTTTGGAACGGAATCTTCGCGACCCCA
>DASZDV010000251.1:0-9395 GCA_035941575.1 Pyrinomonadaceae bacterium | reverse complement strand
GTCGTAAGAGGGATTTGCCTGATGAAATCCGTGGGAGGATCAGCAGGCATGAGCGGCGGCGTTGCTGTTCTGGCAACTCTGGTTGCGAGTAAAAGCGGAAGCGCAACGAAACTGAGAATGCTGACCAGTAGAAGGGGAGTTAGTCTACTTCGCAGAGAACGCGTAGATTTATTCGTCGTCATGGGAGTTTTGGTCTAAAGCAACAGACAACTTCTAACAGGATTGGCTCACCTCCATTGAGAATGCTTGGGATAGGAGGTGACGCGCGCAAGAATATCAGATTGCCACGTTAGATTGCCACGGTTGAATTTCGCATGGCGTTCAAGGAACTTTTTCACCGGCGTATGGTGTAAGCTGTGGCGTAAGTTCCTTCTGAAAGTGAGAGAGCACTAATGAAACGTACTTTCCTGATTCTCTTGTTGTTTGGACTGGTCACTTCAGCACGCGCGCAGACGGCGACGCGCACAATGGCGGTAACGATCGACGATCTGCCATACGTGCAATTTCGCGATGCTGCGTATCTCACAAATGCGCGCACTGCAACTGCAAAAATCCTAACTATACTCAAGAAGCACAAAGTTACTGCGGTTGGATTCGTAAATGAGCGCAAGCTCGAGAACCCGAGCGAGCGTGAAGAGCGTATCGCGCTGCTACGTCAGTGGGTTGATTCAGGAATGATTCTTGGCAACCACACGTACTCCCATCCCGATTTCAACCGTCTGACGGTCGAACAGTTTGAGGAAGAGATTACAAAAGGCGACGTAATAACACGGCAGTTGATGCGTTCGCGGCGGCCTTATCAACTCTATTTTCGACACCCGATGACGCATACTGGCGATACGCCTGAAAAGAAAGAAGCGATTGAGAAGTTTCTCGCGGCCCGTGGGTACAAAGTCACCCCGCACACGATCGAAAACTCTGATTTCATTTTTAACATTCCTTATGGACAGGCGCTGCAAAAAGGTGATGCGGCGCTGGCCAAGCGCGTACGCGACGAGTATCTCGATTTCACTATCTCGGCGATCGAGTTCGCAGAGAAAGTTTCGCCCCAGGTCTTCGGTCGCGAGATCCCACAGCTCCTATTAATCCACGCGAACGATATCAATGCCGACAGTCTCGACGAACTGTTGAGCCGGTTCGCCAAGCGCGGTTACAAGTTTGTGACTCTCGACAAGGTGATGGCCGATGCTGCCTACGAGACCAAAGATACCTATGTCTCGAAGTATGGTCCGACATGGTTATTCCGCTGGAGTAAGAGCAAGGGAATGAATGTGGACTTTTCAGGTGATCCAAACCCACCGAAATGGGTAATGGATCTATACAACTCTCGCTTGGCAGCGCTGACTGGGAACTAGTTGTCTGGGCAGAGTGGGAACTAAATCCGACTTTGGCTGTCTAACCGACGGGCCAAACACGTTGCTAACCATCAAACAACTGAATAAGACCTACTCGAGCGGCGTTCACGCTCTCAACGATGTCGATCTGACGATTTCACGTGGGATGTTTGGATTGCTTGGTCCAAACGGCGCCGGCAAGACTACGTTGATGAAGATCCTTGCGACGTTGCTCGAGCCGGACTCCGGAAGCGCCGAGTTTGGCGATATTGACCTCATCAACCGAAAAGATCGCGCGCGCCACATACTCGGTTACTTACCGCAGGAGTTTGGTCTTTATCCGACACTCACAGCCGAACAGATGCTTGACTATTTCGCAAGGCTTAAGGGCGTTGCCGAAAAACGAGAACGTCGCGTCTTGGTAGATGCTTTGCTTGAGAGAGTGAATCTGTCGTCCGCGCGCAAGCAGAGACTCGGTGGTTTCTCCGGCGGCATGCGACAACGGTTGGGAATTGCCCAGGCACTCATCGGCGAACCAACGTTAATTATTGTTGACGAGCCGACCGCGGGTCTCGATCCCGAAGAACGAATTCGGTTTCACAACTTGTTGTCTGAAATAGCGGGTGACAACACCGTCGTTATTCTTTCAACTCACATCGTTTCGGACGTCTCAAACCTTTGCAGCCGCCTGGCGATCATCAGAAACGGTTCGATTCTCTCAACGGCAACCCCCGCGGAAGCAATGGACCAACTCAAAGACTCAGTTTGGGAAGCGACTCTGCCGAGAGAACGGGCATCAGCGATCAAATCGGACTGGCGAACTGTGTCGTCACAAATGTTCGACGGGCAGGCGCGGCTTAGAGTCATTTCAAAAGGCAGACGTCCAACTGAAGACTTCACTTCTGCCACCCCATCTCTGGAAGATTATTACTTCGATCTGGTTACTCGCTCTTAGATGCGGACCTTCGAGGTGAGTTCACTGAAATCAAATGAGCAGCCCCTTACAAACGCAGTTCGGCGCAGTCTTTCGGAATGAAATACTACTAAATTCCAAACGCGTTGCGCCCTACGTGTTGATGGTTCTTTTCGTGGCGCATGCTCTGCTCTGGTGGCTCAAGGGACCGGCCGTTCGATTGGGATGGGCCATCAACAGCGACTACTACATTTTCAGGAATTTCCTGGGCTTTTCGTTTCTACTGGGCCTGCCGATCTTCAACGCAGTCATCATGGGCGACTCGGTGATCAGAGATTTCCGTCTCGGGATCGATCCGCTGATATTTTCAAAACCCATTCATCGCGTTGAATACTTGCTGGGAAAGTTCTTCGGCAACTTTTTTGTGCTTGTCTGTTGCACGTTCGTCTTTTCGCTGACGCTGTTCGTTCTCCAGTTTTTTCCGACGTCCCGGATGATTGTTCAACCATTCCAGGTCGTTCCGTATGTCAAACATTTCCTGCTTATCGTAGTGGTTACGCACTTCCTGATCGGCTCGTTTTACTTCACTGTCGGAACTCTGACTCGCAGCGCGAAAATAGTCTACGGTCTTGCTGCCGCGTTTTATCCGCTCTTCGTCGTGTATGGGCTGGTCGGGTTAAGCCGGATGCCGATGCATTGGCGAACATTTTTCGACATGTTTCTTCTGAGTGCTGGCCCGCGCCAAAACGGGTTTGGGGAAACCGCGGAGTATCTGAACCAGCTTGTGGTCAGCTACACGCCACTCATGATCGCGAACCGCGTGCTGGTCGTTTTTGCCGCTGCGGTTTGCTTGACCATCCTTTGTCTGCGTTTCGCGATTGCTGAATATTCGAACCGAGAAGAACGGTTTACGATAGTTAATCTCGCAACACCCGGCCACGGCGTTTATTTCGACGCCGGAACGTTTACAGAGATTGGTCCGGCGGATGTCGTCAGATTGATCGTCCCCTCGGCTGTTTCCCTTCCAAAGGTGACCAGAACGACCGGCGGTATTGCTGCGCTCGTCGACAAGCTGCGTGCGGCATTGAGCGTCGAGTTTCGAGTACTGCGCGCAGAACGCAGTTTGATTGTGCTTCTGCCGCTCGCGATCGTACTTTCTATTTTTGACGTCGCATTTTTCAGAGTCGTACCGGAAATTTCCTACTCGGTAACGTACGCGAGCAGCACCGCCAACGCGCTTCTGCTGTTTATTCTCGGACTCATTGTTTTCTACACGGGCGAAGCAATGCATCGCGAGCGCGAACTTCGAGTCGAGCCAGTGTTATGGTCGGCCCCCACTCCGAACACCGCCATTCTGTTTTCAAAGTTTCTGGTCACCGTTTCGCTGTCGTTGATGTTAATGGCGGCAGTCGTCCTCACGTCGATCGCGGTCCAACTAGTGCGAGGACATACGCCAGTTGAGATCGGGCCCTTTCTGCGTGTTTACGGAATACTTCTACTGCCGGACGTAATTTTTATCGCTGGTGTTTCAGTGTTTCTGAATGTGCTGTTGAGGAATAAGTACGTTGTGTACATTGTGAGTATTGGAACTTCTGCGGCCCTCTTTTACCTCTACAGTATTGGTCACAACCACTGGCTCTACAACCCTGTGCTCTACCGGCTTTGGACTTACGCGAGTCTATCTACGATTCTCTGGCAAAGGCTCTACTGGATTCTGGTCGCTGCTGCGTGCGTCGCGCTGGCGCATGTACTCTTTGAGCGAAAATCGCGATGAGCTACTCAGCCTTAAAGACGCGAATCAAGTAGTAGTAAGAAGGAAACAACACGATTGCGCCGGCCGCGAGCGCGATTAGCAACAGCTCCAGTGTGATCTGCGGCGCCGCTGCTGACGCGATGGTCACATCGGGTTCTATCAGGTGCGGAAACTGAGCAAACGCCCAGCCCAGCAGAATCAACGTAACCTGCGCTGCGGCGCAAACGCGCGCTAGTTTGTAACGCCTGGTCCATAACGAGTAGAACGCCGCTGTGGCAAACATTCCCGTCAAGACGTGCAGGCCCAACGCCCACCAGCTACGACTAATTCCTGCGCGCACGGTCGGCGCGCCGGATTTAGCCAGAACGAAGACTGTTAACGCCAGTAGACCGACTGCCACACCTGACACGAGTGCACGCGCGCGAAAGTCTTCCTGCAACTCACGCTTGGGCGCCTCTACTGTCAAATAAACCGCCGCTAAAAATGCAAACAACGTGAGCGCGAACAAACCTACCGCGATCGGGAAAGGCGCCAGCCACGATCTGAGGAAGCCGCTAGTTACCGCGCCGTCCTCAACGCGAATCGTTCCGGACGCGACCGCGCCGAGTATCGTTCCGAGCAAAACCGGAGTGATGATGCTGGCAATTGAAAACACCAGACTCCAGCGGCGTTGTACGTCATCGCGCTGAAAGTCGTAAGTGCGAAACGTGAACGCCGTCCCGCGCAGGACGATTCCTATCAGCAGCAAGGTGATTGGAATATGGAGTGCCGTTGCGATGGCGGCGAAGGCGGGCGGAAAGGCGGTGAACAGAAGCACGATCACGAGTATCAGCCAAACGTGATTCGCTTCCCACACCGGACCGATCGCTTTCGCAATCAATGTACGTTGTTCACGTGCACGCCTTCCGAACGCAAACAGATCCCAAACGCCGCCACCGTAATCAGCTCCGCCCAAAAGCGCGTAAAGCACGAGCGATGCGACCATCACGCCGACGATGATTACTTCAAGCGGCAAGTCGTGCCTCCTTCGCAGGAGGTTCAGGCATTCGTGGACTCGCCGCTACCTGCCGCAGCAACAGGAAAACTGTGATCACCGCGAGAAAGATGTACAGCACTGTAAACGTGATGAACGGCACCACGAGTCCCGGCATGGGCGTTACCGCTTCACTGGTGCGCATCACGCCGTAAATGATCCACGGTTGCCGGCCGACTTCCGTAACGGTCCAACCTGTTTCAATCGCGATGAAGCCGAGTGGCGCTGCGGCGATGAGCGCGCGTAGGAACCACTTTGAATCCAACCACGTTTGCTTACGGCGTTTACGTAAGTATCGCCACGCCGCCCAAACCGCAACGGCCATCATCGCCACGCCACATGCGACCATGATTTGAAACGAGATGTGTACGATTGCAACCGGAGGTCGTTCGTCTGCGGGGAAATCATTCAAGCCTTTTACGACCGCATTCGGATCGCCATACGCCAGAATGCTGAGCGCATATGGAATCTCGATCGCGTGCCGCGTCACACCCGCGCTTTCGTCAGGAATGCCGCCGATGCGGAGTGGCGCGCCCTGCTCCGTTTTAAACTGACCTTCGAACGCGGCGAGTTTTACCGGCTGAGTTTTTGCCACTGACTTCGCGAGGTAATCACCACTCAAAGGTTGTAGTATCGCGCTCACTCCGCCAACGACCAGTGCGATCGTAATCGCCGCTTTGTGAAATCGGTTATAGGGATCGCGCCTGAGCATGAAAGCGTGAATGCCTGCGACGAGAAATGCTGTTGCTGCGTAAGCGGCGAGACTCATGTGAAGAGTTTGTCCGAACGCTGCGGGATTCAACATCGCGCCGATGGGATCGACATCAACGGGCGTACCGTTGACGAGTCGAAAGCCAGTAGGCGCGTTCATCCACGCGTTGGCGATGACGACGAAGATGCCGGAGAGTACGCCGCTCAACGCGACCATCACGCCGGCGAACAAATGTGCACGCGGCGGGACGCGTTTCCAGCCGTAAAGATAGATCCCTAAGAAGATCGCTTCGGTGAAGAATGCGAAACCTTCGAGCGAGAACGGCATGCCGAAGATCGAACCGGCGAAGCCCATGAACGTGGGCCATAAGAGTCCAAGTTCAAACGACAACACTGTTCCGGAAACCGCGCCGACGGCGAACAATATCGCGGTGCCTTTGGCCCAACGTTGCGCGAGCGTCAAATAGATCTCGTCTTTAGTTCGCAGCCATTTCCACTCGGCGATGATCATCAAGAACGGCATTGCGATACCGATAGCCGCAAAGATGATGTGAAAGGCGAGTGACATCGCCATTTGCGAGCGCGCCGCGAGAAGATCGTCCATAGTTGTTAATAGGATCGCAGAGTTTCTTGCGATTGACAAAACCGTGGCGCGACGCGGCTCGACGGGAATAAACCAACGTGGTTGTGGGTTTTGTCTAGTTGAGGAGCATCAGAATGAACGTCAAAGACCTGAGAGTTCTTTACGAATACGGCTATTGGGCCAACAGGAGATTATTTCGTGTGCTGTCGCGGCTTACGCCGGAAGAATTTACGCAGGATCTGGGTGGCAGCTATGGATCGATCAGGAATACATTGGTTCACGCGCTGAGTGCTGAATGGGG
The DNA here is from genome assembly GCA_035941575.1 of Pyrinomonadaceae bacterium. Lineage (GTDB taxonomy): Bacteria > Acidobacteriota > Blastocatellia > Pyrinomonadales > Pyrinomonadaceae > PSRF01. Next base: position 2,767 of record DASZDV010000251.1, on the reverse strand, counting down.
CTGGTTGGATCGTTGCGGCGGCCGTCCGCGAGGCCCACGTTTGAATGCAGAGAGCTACCCGACAGTAGAATCTCTGGTCGCTGAATGGAAAAAAGTGGAAGCATACATGCGCGGTTTCTTGTCGGGACTGAAAGACGAGGATCTCGAGCGTGAATGCGAATTCTCGATTGAGGGAATTCAACGACGTTCAATGAGCGTGGGAGCTCTGATGCACCATGGGGCGGTTCACGGAATCCATCATCGGGGACAGATTGCGTTGCTACTGAGAATGCTCGGCTGCGAGCCTGGCAATTTCGACATGCTGATCTATTATGCACAGCAGCCAAAAGTCGCTGCGGGTTAAGTTCAACCAGGCAGTATCACGTCACAGACTTTGTTTTATCAGCGGCTTTGCCGCTCGATGTGAGGCGAGGCTACGCCTCGCCGTATACTGAGCGAGAGCAAGGGGGCTATGCCCCTCGTATGGCCTATGGCCCAGAAACATCGGGCTGAGCCCGAACGAGGGGCGCAGCCCCCATCTCATTTTCTTGACGCAACGGCGAGGCATAGCCTCGCCTCACACCGTGGCGGCAAAGCCGCAACGAGAACTTCTCACATGGTGCGGCACAGCCGCAACGGGAACTTCTGACACAAGATGGAGGATGCAGGATGGTGCGTTGGGTAACTACGGTGGCGGTGCTGGCGCATTTAGTCGTTAATCTGCTTCATGGCGGGGCGCATTCGTCGTTGAAGGTTGAGTTGAACGAGTGGCAACGCATCTTCGTGCTCACGGTTATTCTGATCGCGCCGCTGATTGCGCTTGTGTTGGTGTGGACGCGGCGTATCCGCGTTGGACTGCTGTTGCTCGCAGTCTCAATGGCAGGCGCCTTGATCTTCGGAGCTTACTTTCATTACGTGTTCGTCTCTCCGGACCACGTTTCGCATCTGCCGCCCGGTGACGCACAGGGCATGTTTCGGACAACAGCGCTGCTTCTGGTTGTAACAGAGTTGTTCGGCGTAGTTGCAGGGTTGTGGGGACTACGCCGGCTGTCCTCTACTGTCGGAGTTTGATAACGCCCGGAGCAGTGCTTTCGCTTCGCGTAAGTCGAGGGTATCGAATCCTTCGCTGAAGCTGTCGTATACAGGAGCGAGGAGATCCAGTGCCTGCTTTTCGTCGTTCTGACGTACATAGAGGCGCGCAAGGCTCATCGCGGCGCGCAGTTCCCACGACTTCGCCTTCTGTTCTTGCGCGATCTTGATCGCCTGACGAAAACAGTCTTCTGCTGACGAGACATCTCCGGATTGCAAGAGTAAGAGTTCACCCTTGAGACGATAGAGCTCGGCGTGGTAGTAGCGTTCGCCCTTGCGATCGACCAACTCGAGCGCCTGGTCCATCAATTTGAGACCTTCATCAGTGCGCCCGGTCTTTCCCAACGCCTCAGCAAGCAGAGCTAAAAACTGCGGACGAACGAGATCAGTATTAGTTTCCTCGAGCGCAGCAAGTCCCTGACTCATCTGCTCGATCGCTTCATCGGTTCGGTGCTGCTCAAACAACGCCCAAGCGCGAATGATCGACGCCATCGCCTCATACATCACTAGCCCGTGAACGCGTGCAACGTCGATGGTGGCTTCGGCATATTCCTGCGCCCTACGTTCGTCGCGTCGCAACTGATAAAGAAACGCCGCAAAGGATAACGCGTGGGCGAGGCACTGCGGCTCCGACAACTGGCGTGCAACCGTGAGCGCTTCTTCAATCCGAGCGGGAGCTTGATCCGGGTGGCCCAGAAACCAAAGTGCCCAACCCGCAAAACACGGCACCGCGACGCCTGGGTTCAACGCATACAGGTAAGCATCGTCAACGTGACGTTTGGGTTCGTAAAGCGAAAGCGCCTTCTCACAATGTTCGATCGCCTTTTCAAACTCTCCCTGATGAAAAAAAACTATTTCCAACGCCCAATGGCCTCGCAGTGCGAGACCATGATACGGAAGCCGCTCAGCAAGACTGAGAAACTCCTCGGCGATGTCCAGGGCCGTCGATAATTCTGCCTTCAACGTATGAAACGTCCATAGTCCCCACAGCGCTTCGGAAACATCCGGCGTGTCACCAATCTGTCGACACAGCTCACGCGCTCTCACATAAACCTTACCGACATCCTCAGCCGCATATCCTTCAGTCGCAATCAACGGAACGCCCAACGTAAGTTGAAGACACAGTTCCTGCTCAGCGCGTTCGGAACTATCGGGCATTCGCGCGAGCGTCTCCAACCCGCGACGCGCAAGTGGAACTGCCTCCTCATACGCAAACCTGCGGATCGCTTTATCCGCAGCTCGTTGCAGATACTTGGCGGTACGTTTGTAGTCGCGGGCTCGCTCAAAATGCATCGCGAGTTCTGCCGCGATATCACCGGCGCGATCGCCGTAAACTTCTTCGCCCCGTTCAGCTATTCGCCGGTGAAGTTGAACGCGTCTCGACGGTGAAGTCCTGTCGTACAACACATTCTGATACAGCGCGTGAATGAAGCCGTAGCGGCTTACTGCTTCTCCGTTCGGCAATTCGTGAACGCCACAGTCCTGAAGAAAGTGGTGGCGCCGAACCAGTTCATCGCATCGCGCTTCTACTGTTGCGCGATCCTCTTCCAGCGCAGCGACGACGGCCAGCGATGAGAATTCCAATCCCGCGACACTGGCGGCTTCAAGCAGTCGCTGATCTGCGGCGTCGAGATGGTCCACTTGCTTCTCGATCATCTGCCTGATGCTGTCCGGCACTCCAAGTTCGACGTTGCCGGCC
>DASZDV010000250.1:0-1739 GCA_035941575.1 Pyrinomonadaceae bacterium | reverse complement strand
GATCCGCTGCACACCGTGCCGTGGGGCAACTTCGTCTCGTCAACTGTTCACGGCAAGTCAGCCAAACTCACGATCAAGACTGAAGTGCGAAACGACGGCGACGCGGCGCGAAACTGTCGCGTGACGTCGCGAATTCTCGACAAAAGCGGTCGTGGGGTCGCAACTGCACAAAGCAAGCGCATGACAGTCAGTCCGGGCGCCAACGTTGAGTTCACGAGTGAGACAACTATCGGAAATCCCGCGCTATGGTCCATCGAACAACCAAACCTGTATCGAGCCATAACGACGGTCGAAGCCGAAACAAACGTTACCGACAGTATTGAAACACCGTTCGGCGTTCGCACGATCCGCTTTGATCCGGATCGTGGATTCTTTCTGAACGACCAGCCGGTGAAGATGAAAGGCACGTGTAATCACCAGGACCATGCCGGAGTCGGAGCCGCGCTTCCGGATCGTTTGCAGTACTACAGAATCGAACGCCTGAAAGACATGGGCTCAAACGCCTATCGTGCGTCACACAATCCGCCAACGCCGGAGTTACTCGATGCCTGCGACGGGCTCGGCATGCTGGTGATGGATGAAACGCGTTTGATGTCTTCGAACCCTGAAGGCCTGAGTCAGCTTTCACGTTTAATACGCCGCGATCGAAACCACCCGAGTGTTGTGCTGTGGTCGCTCGGCAACGAGGAACGTGAGCAAGGCACAGAACGTGGGGCTCAGATTGTTGCCACGATGAAACGGCTAGTTCGCCAACTGGATCCGACAAGGCCGGTGACAGTAGCGATGAATGGTGCGTGGGGCAAAGGTGTTTCGAACGTTGTGGATGTTCAGGGTTTCAACTACGGCAATGCGGGCGGACGTGGCGGCGATCTGGCGGCGAAAAACATCGACGACTTTCATGCAAAGTTTCCAAAACAACCTTCCGTCGGAAGCGAAACGGCAAGCAGTTTTTTCACGCGCGGAGTGTATGTTACGGATAAGGAGAAGGGACACATCAGCGCCTATGACGTGAACTTTCCCGGTTATGCGAACGGCACTGAAGGATGGTGGAAGACGTACGCGGCACGACCGTTTGTTGCGGGTGGTTTTGCGTGGACCGGCTTTGATTATCGTGGCGAGCCGAGCCCGTACGCGTGGCCTTGCATTAGTTCGCACTTCGGCATTTTGGACACGTGTGGTTTTCCAAAAGACATCTTCTATTACTATCGTTCGTGGTGGGACAAGCAGCCGGTGCTTCATCTTTTTCCTCATTGGAACTGGCGCGGCAGGGAAGGACAGGAGATCGACGTTTGGTGTTATACAAATCTTCCGCGCGTAGAGCTTTTTCTGAACGGCAAGAGCTTAGGTGTCAAAAAGGTGGAGGAGAATTCGCACCTCGAGTGGAAAGTTCCCTACGCGCCCGGCGTGATTGAGGCGGTTGCAACAGGAGGATCCAAGGAGTTGAAAAGCGCGCGCGAGACAACGGGCGCGCCGGCGAAACTGACCCTTCGCGCGGACCGTCAGAAGATCGCGGCCAACGGCGAAGATGTTTCGGTTGTCACTGTGGAAGTACTGGATGACAAGGGACGCACCGTCCCGACCGCGAATAACCTCGTGAGTTTCAAACTCGATGGACCAGCAAGGCTGATTGGCGTCGGCAACGGAGATCCGAGTTGTCATGAAGACGACAAGCCTTCATCTGCTCACGAAGCAAAGCGCAGTCTGTTCAATGGTCTCGCGATGGTGCTCGTCCAGTCGTT
>DASZDV010000249.1:0-8552 GCA_035941575.1 Pyrinomonadaceae bacterium | reverse complement strand
GGCACAGCGCGACTTCAAAGAGATCGTTCAGCTCTATCCGAATCATCCTGGCGGTTACCAGTTGCTCGCAGCGCGTGTCTGGATCAAAACGCTTTACGAATCGCGCCGCTTGCAGGCGTCGCTCTACAGTGGTGAATCGTTCTACACAAACGGCGACGACAAGGTCGATCCGAAGATCGTCACTGAGTTTCGCAATCTGACGCGCGAAGCGCGGCGGCTGGCGGAAGCAAAACTCAAACAGGAACCCAAGAACGTCGAAGCGCTCGATTTTCTCGCGAACACTGAAGGGCTGAAAGCTTCGTTTGAAGAGGCAGTGGAACGCCGTCACTTCGCGGCGCTCCGCGACGGTAACGACGCTGTGGATCATCATCGCGAGGTGTTGAAGCTCGATCCGGAATACATCGACGCGCAGATTACGATCGGGCTCTACGAGTACGTGGTGGGCTCGTTACCGCTGCCAATCAAGATTCTTGCCGGCGCGACCGGCTATCGCGGTTCGAAAAAGCGCGGTCTGAAAATGCTCGAGCAGGTGGCGCAGAACGGCCGCTGGGCACAGGACGACGCCAAGTCAGTGCTTATTTTGCTCTACACGCGTGAGAAGCGATTTGCCGACGTCGTAAAGTTGACGCGTGAATTGAGCGCGAAGTATCCGCGCAACTACCTGCTGCGGTTGGAAACGGCGGATGCGCTTGTTTCACTGGCCGCGCAGAAGCGAAAAGAGAAAGATCTCGCCGGCGCCGTTCAGGCGGAGAAAGAAGCGTTTACGACTTTTGATGAGATGCTTCGCGATCGCAACGTGCGCGAAACCGCCGGACGCGCGCTAGATCTGATCCATTTCAAGTATGGCGAGGCGTTGTTGATAGCGGGTTATAACGAACGCGCGGCGAAGGAGTTCCTCGCCACGACGCGAGTCGATCGCGCCGAACCCGGACTCGTAACGATGGCCCACCTTTATGCGGCGCGTGCATTTGATGTCGCAGGTAAACGTGATGAGGCGTTGGCGCAGTACAAGGAAGTGCTCTCGCGTCCGAATGTTTACGACGCACACGAGGAAGCTAAACGTGGGTTGAAGCAGGCGTACAAAGCTGAGGGCGTAACGCGCCCTCCGGATGTGAGTAGTAATTGATTAAATCCGTGTCTAAGCAAGGTGGTAATGGTCGTTCTCGTGAGTTGCGTCCGCGCCGCCTGTTGCTATGCCTTGACGGCGTCCCTCACAAACTCATCGAAGCCGCTCGCCACCGGGGACTTTTCGATTCGTTTGAACCACCTACACATCTACTCTCGCCTTTTCCCACGATGACCAACGTGGCACTCTCGGCAATGTTCGGCGCAACGCCCCCGGCTGGGTACGAGAGTCTCTACTTCGATCGCAACGCAGGAGAACTTCGCGGAGGAATTCGGAAATACCTCGGACGCCGCACGCCCGACAAGATCCCTTCGTCTTACATGGACGATCTCGATTACCAGGAGCCGTTGCCGTTTGAGTTTTTGATCTACGTGGCGCCAGAGTCGATTTGGCGCGCGGACATGCAGAAGTTTCGCGAACGTTTTCGCAGCGCGCCGCAAGATCGAGACTACTTCGCGTTTTTGAAAGCCACAGATGGTCTGCTGCATAGCCAGGGGCCTGCGCGGCTTGGTGTTGCGCTGGAATCGCTCGATAAGATTTTGAAAGAGATTCGTAGTTACTGCGGCGCCGAGACGGAGATCGTGATGTTTTCAGATCACGGCATGAACCTCGAGCAGAACAAGCGTGTGCCGCTTAAGTCGATGCTGTTGCGACGCGGATTTCAAGCGGTGATTCCCGCGTTTGGGTTGTGCAGTTATGTGGCGATTTACTGCGACGAGCAGGTGATTCCCGACGTGGCGGGTGCCGTAGTCGAGGTTGAGGGAGTGGACTTCGCCGTGTACAAGGATGGCGAAGCGGTTGTGGTTGAGAGTGAGCGCGGACGCGCACGGATCGAACACGAGCTCGGCAACTTTCGGTACACAATTGATACGGGAGATCCGCTAGCGTTAGACCGTTTGGGAGAGGGATCTAAGACAAATCAAAAGACAGATAAAGAGTGGTTCGAAATAACGGCCTCGCATAAATACCCGGATGCTGTGCCTAATATCTACAAATCGCTGTTCACTCCGCGTGTGAAGCACACCGCCGATATCCTGGTCAGTGTAAAAGATGGTTATTACTACGGCTGGTCGCCGTTCGGGCGCTTCGTGAATCTCGCTGCCACGCACGGCAACGCACTCCAATCGAGTTCGAACGCTTTCCTGATGAGTACCCACCGGCAGTTTCCGGAGTTTGTGCGCGCCGATGATGCGCGCAGCCTCCTGCGAGGTTAGGCTTCGACCGCTTAAATCCGCTTCTCAATCGGCTTTAAGCCCCTTTCCCAAACGGCCTACCGCAAGCGGATCTCGCGCCAGTTGCGAGGCCAAAGTACAATGCTTAAATGACTTCGTTCGCCGTCGAAACCTTTTCTCTCGTCAAACAGTTCGGCACCTTTGTCGCCGTCGATCACCTCGACCTCCAGGTCAACCGCGGTAGCTTTTTTGGTTTTCTTGGTCCAAACGGGGCCGGTAAATCTACCACCATCAAAATGCTGACCGGACTGCTCGCGCCAACGAGTGGGCGGTTGAGTGTATTGGGTTTTGACGTCGTCGAGCAGCCGATGGAAGTGAAACGAAGAATCGGCGTTGTGCCGGAAGACCTGAACCTCTTTGAACGTCTGACCGGCGCCGAGATGTTGTCGTTTACCGGAAGAATGTACGGACTGCGCAGCGAAGAGATAGCGCAGCGGTCGAAAGAGTTGCTCGAACTGATGGAGCTTCAGGATGAGCCGAAGAAATTGATTATTGAGTATTCGCACGGCATGAAGAAGAAGCTCTCACTTGCGGCGGCGCTGATTCATCGTCCTGAAATACTTTTTCTTGATGAACCGTTTGAAGGCGTTGATGCAATTGCGTCGCGCACGTTGAAGGATTTGTTGTCGCGGCTTACCACGCGTGGTTTGACTGTTTTTCTCACGTCACATGTTTTGGAGATCGTCGAGCGTCTTTGCAGCGATATCGCGATCATCGCGCAGGGCAAGCTGCTCGCGTCGGGATCGTTGAACGAGTTGCGCAAGGGCATACGCGTTGAAGGTGACGGTCAGGGACCGGTTTCGCTCGAGGAGTATTTCATTCATGTGGTGGGCGGCACGCGCAGCAGTGGTGAAGAAGACGTGCTGCAATGGTTGACGTGATGATCTGTGTTACAGAGATTTCTGTCGGCCCTTCGTGCCTCGATTCCTTTTCCTAGAGATCCCCGGGGCAGCGCGCTTCGCGCTCGCCCCGGGCTACCTTCTTGCCGCGCCTTCGGCGCTCTAGACCTGATTCAGCGCGAAACCATTGCGGCGTGTCGTCCGTAACACGCCCATGCCCAACGCACTCTCTTCCGCCATTACAAACGCCCTTGACGCCTATCGCCGTTATCGCACTGCAAGAGCAAACAGCAAACTCTACCGCACCTTCCGTTACATCCTCTTCTCAGCGGTGGCCGCGTATGTGTTGCTGCTCTGTTATCCGCAGGTGCTTTTCGCGCACGAGATCTCTTACAAGAACTTCACCGTCTACTCACGCGAACCATTGGACCAGAACATCTACCCACTGCTCGACAAAGTCGAAGCCAGCTTAGCGAAATCCGAGATACACAACAGCCAAGTTAGACCGAAGATTTTCTTAACGAACAGTCACCGGTTCTACTCAGCACTCACCTTCACCATTGGCGGCAATTCGTACGGCAAAGGTCTACCGCTCCTGCCTACGAACAACATCTTCATCAACCGTTCTGACGTACAAAACGACCTCGTCTTCCGGAGGGCCGCAACGCACAAATCGCGAAGCCTGAGCGGTGTAATGACTCATGAAGTAACCCATCTGTTAGTCAGGCAAAAGTTCGGCTACGTCAAAAACGTCCTGGCGCCGGCGTGGAAGAAGGAAGGTTACGCGGAATATGTCGCGGGCGGCTCCGGGCTCGATTACGCGACAGGCGTGAAGATGTGGAAAGCCAATCCGCAGAACGACACGGGCTATCAGTATTTCAAGTACTACATGCTTGTGAAATATCTCATCGAAACTGAGAAGCTCGGCGTTGAAGAGCTTTTTAGCAGAGATTTTGATCGATCGGAGTTAGAGGCCAAGGTTTTCAGTAGCCTCCAGGCGACAACGGCGAAAGTCTCAAATAGGTACAAAAGGACCACGCAGAAAAGTCTTGGCCTGTAACCATCGCCTCAGCTAGAATCGTTCACGGCAGGTCTCCTTACCCGCTTTTTAAGTTCTCGACCTCGCAGCCCAGAACAATCCTGGTTCTTCCCAACTCGTTTTCGCCTAACGAGGGCCCAGTTTATGGATTCGAATGTCGGTTTGGCCATTCAGTGTAGTGGCATCCTCCTACTTACCCTCCTTTCTCTTTTCATCCGATCGTCTATCAAGAGCGAGTCGCTGAAATACTGGACAGCCGCCTGGGCCAGTCTGTCGGTCGCTCTGCTTAGTCTCTTCCTCGGATTCCGAGTGCAGCCTAATTCAAAGCTGCTTTACTCGTTTTACTTCTTCGGCGAATACCTGTTTGGCGTCCTGTTCATCGCCGGCTGCCACGCGCAGACAACGGGCACGCCGCCAAGCAAACGACACACCTACCTCCTCATTCCCGCAGCGATAGTTGCGCTCGTCCTGCCGCACGCGTCTCGCGACTTCAACGATCTTTTCATGATTCATGCAGTGCTTGTTGCGGCGTTGTTCCTGGCGGCGTTCTTTACGTTGCGCCGAGGCTTCAAACGCGAAGAGCGAGGCGCAGGATTTGGGGTGATGTCGGTGGCGCTGTTACTCCTGATCGCAGGTTTTTTGCATTACGTACCGGTGTTTGGCGCGCGCAAAGGCCTGTGGGGTGTGACAGTGCCGTCCAGTTACTTGCAATACACATCGCTCTTCGATCTGTTTTTCGAAATACTACTCGGCTTCGGCACGATAATGGTTTTGATGGAGAGTGTTCGACGCGAAGTTGAACTCGCGAATCAAAAACTGCTCGAGGCGCGCGATCAGCTTGAACTGCTGGTCCAAATGGACCCGTTAACGGAAGCGCTTAACCGGCACGCATTTCATTCGTTGCTGCGCCGGCCAGAACGAGGTGAGGAGTCAAAAACGTCCGGCAGCGTTGCCGTCATCGACATCGACAATCTCAAACCGATCAACGACACGTTTGGACACACAGTAGGCGACAAGGCGATTCGCGCAGTTGCGCGTGCGATGCGATCGCTTATTCGCGCCGACGACATGCTGTTTCGCTGGGGCGGCGATGAGTTTCTCGTTCTGATGTTCAATTTGCCGCAGGCGGATGCGTGGCGACGCATGGAAAAGTTGAATGAGATTCTCGAAGAGAATTGCCGGCGTTGGACCAGCGTGCCGATTACGGTGACGGTGTCGTGCGGCGTTGCGGGGTTTGATTCGTTAACTGAACTCGGAAACGCGATTGAGGCCGCTGATAAGGCGATGTATGCACAGAGGAACCAACTGCGCGGAACGGTTACGCTTGCGAGAGTAAAACCGGGGACACATTAAAGCGGATTTAAGAACCGGATAAAACGCAGAAACAAACTGGAAAAGACTGGAACTACGGGAATTCGACTGGAACTACGGGGTTTGACTGCAACTACGGGGATTCGACTGCAACTACGGGGGATTCGACTGGACCTACGGGGATTCGACGATCAGTTCGCGGCCGAAGGTAAAGTTGGGGCGTTTGCGTCCTTTCATGTACTTCGCCGCTGTTTGCGACAGCGAAGTGATCAGAATGGGGAGCGCTATCGTTGCGTCGCACGGAACGTACGCTGTGTGCGCGCCACGCGCCAGTTTGCCGTAGATCGATCCCTCTTCAAACGACACCGCGTTTGATCTGCCGCCGGGATGCGAGGAGTCAGTCGAGATCTGGATTGCGTACTTGTGACCGTGATGATGCTCTTTTTGCAGGAATGAAGAAGTCGTAGCTTGTTGAATAAAGCTCTTCGTTGTGCCGCCGCCCAGATTGATGATTCCCGAAACGCGCGATTGGCCCATCACGTTATTCATGTCCAACACGTCCTGAACGATGTCGAACATGAAGCTGTTCTTTTTCTCAAAGCGCGCGCCCGCAATGCCGACTGACAATCCGCTATCGGCGATCGCCGGACAAAAAACCGGCACCCGTGCTTTGTAAGCGGAAGTCAGTACGCCGTCTTCGGAAGCGATTTCAGCGAGCTCGCGCCCGAGGAGGTGGAGAAACTCACGCGGTGAGTAAGCACGCGTTTGATCGAGTTGATTTGTAAAACCTCCGATCCACTCCTTTGCCTCACGATATTCTTCGTCACTTGAAAGCAAGTCCCACATGCGGCTGATCTGTGCGGATTCCAACTCGGCGTCGGTCATGCTCGGATGAGCCTGAAAGTGATAACGTCCGAGTGTTTCGTGCAGATCGTGAAACAACATCGAACCCGAGAGCACCAGCACATCAACGAAACGGTTCTTGATCACGTAAGCGAGGAGACGTCGCATGCCTGCCGGAATAAGTGCGCCCGAAGCGGCGACCATGATCGTGGTGTTATCGCCCAGCATGTCGAGCCAGATGCGATGAGCTTCGGCGAGTTGGCGCCCGCCAAAGCCTGTCCCTTCCATCTTTTCAAGGAGTCCGGCCACTGAACGATCGCGGTCTACCTGGACAGGCCGCGTGGGAGTGGTCAAGTACTTCGATGCTTTTGGTTTTCGTTGAGTGACCATGCAGGTTCTGAACCTCGTCTTGTGATTGCCAATTGCCGATTGCCGATTGCCTATTCTCACTCAACTGACGATACGCACTACTTCTTTCAAAATCGGCAATTGGCGATCGGCAATTGACAATAATCAGTAGTCTGTTTTTCTCCTGGATCGTGTCTTCACGCCGTTGACTGCGAGATACGTGTAAGCGTCGTAACGAGACTCGTAAAACTGGGCCAGGTCAGCGCCTTCAGCCTCCGACAACTCGCCGTCTTTCACGCGACGACTGATCAAACGCCGGAAACCGTCATGCAGCAGGCTGCGCTCGTAACGCGCCCGCTCAGCGGCCGCTCCGACGGTCGTGCCCTTGATCACTTTCTTAATCAAAAAGCCTTCCTCGTCGATGTGAATGTGCGCTTCGTGCGGCGCGCCAAAAAGATTGTGATTGTTGCCCATCGCTTCCTGGTAAGCGCCGACCAGCATGAACGCCAGGTAGTACGGTTCCTCAGGATTGAGGGTGTGCAGCTCGAGTACCTGCTTCACGTCGTGAAGATCCACAAACTTGTCGACGATGCCGTCGGAGTCGCAGGTGATATCACAAAGGGTCGTGTACTCAGTCGGCGGTTTGTTCAAGTGGTGAATCGGAACGATTGGAAACAATTGGTCCAGCGCCCAGTGGTCCGGGACTGAACGAAACACCGAAAAGTTGGTCAAATACTTCGCGCAGAGCAACCGGCGCAGGTCGCCGAACTCTTCCGACACGTACTTCGCTTGTTGCGCATATTTGTCCGCCCGTTCGCAGACGTCCCAAAAGAGCACTTCACCCTTGGCCCGATCTTCCAATGAAATCAGGCCCAGATTGAATAACGTAAACAGCTCTTCGCGATGTTCGAGCGCGTCGTGGTAGTACTCGCGATAATTCTTGACGGTGATCGACTCGCGAAGATCGCCGAGTTCGATCACGACTTGTGGATCGTCCTCGCCGATCTCGATCGGTGTGATGTCTTCGACAACCGTCTCAATTTCGTCGAGAACGTTCGTGACGAGAATCGCGTGATAGGCAGCAAGGAAACGGCCTGACTCCTGAATGATCGTCGGATGCGGCACGTTCTCGTCGTCGCACACTTGCTTGATCGTGTAGATAACGTCGTTGGCAAATTCCTGTGCCGTGTAGTTCGCAGAAGAGTCGAACGCCGTCCTTGAACCGTCGTAATCCACCGCCATTCCACCGCCGACATCGAGCAGATCGATCGGCACTTTCATCTGGTAAACCTTCGCGTACACGCGTGCAGCTTCCTTCATCGCATTCTTGATACGCTTAATGTCAGTAAGCTGCGAACCGATGTGGAAGTGGAGCAGCTTTAGCATGTCCATCCGCCCGGCTTCCTCGAGCCTGCGGATCACTTCCAACAACTCGGTCGTCGTCAAACCAAACTTCGCGGCTTCGCCACCGGATTTTTCCCATCGTCCGGAGCCTTTCGAGTAGAGCTTGACGCGCATGCCGATCATCGGCAGTGGCCCATCTTCCCGTTCGGCTACGTTGATTACGTGATCGAGTTCGTTGAGTTTTTCGATCACGATGACGACTTTCTTTCCTACCTTCGCACCGGCGAAAGCGAGTTCGATGAACTCCTCATCTTTGAAACCGTTCAGCACCAGTAGGCTGTCGCTCGGTTGTTCGAGTGCGAGAGCAGCGTAGAGCTCAGCTTTGGAACCCGCTTCCAACCCGAAGTCATAACGCGATCCTTCACGCAAATACTCTTCGACGACAGAGCGTTGCTGGTTTACCTTCATCG
>DASZDV010000248.1:0-3753 GCA_035941575.1 Pyrinomonadaceae bacterium | reverse complement strand
CAAGCTTAAGGTGAGTGTTGATATCGATGGCGACGGCACTTACGACGATAAGGAGTACGTAATCCAGGCGCGTCAATCGTACATCTCGCCGAAGACTGACGGCCAAAAGCCAAGCGGCCAATAGCGATCAATTAAACGCCGTAAATACGTAAGCGGAACTCGTCGTTAAAAGAGACGATTTCCGCTTTCTTATTTGAGAACCTTCGCGCCTCGCGCAGCAACGCAGGCAGCCCGCGCAAACTCAGCGGCAAACCATAAGCAGGGCTCGTAAGCACTGACGCTAACTGCGGATTCAATCTTTGCGGCATGCCGTAGCGAATTGCCTTTTGGGCCACCGGCGAAAACCCCACGCTGCGACGCGCGTTCACAAACTCCAACGAATGATCGAAAACATTCAAACGGCTCGGCAGATCTCGCAACGCAAGGTCGCGATGGGCCAACATGTTTGTGATCGCTTCTGTCACGACGCCGCGATGATAGTTCCCGCGTGGGGGTACCGGTGACTCGTCGTCAGTGGTTTCCCATGACGTGCGCGGACGCGAGTCGCCGACATCGCAATAGCGTTTCAGAAAACCACTAAGCCCCTCGTAAACATTTAAGAGATTGCCGGCAATCTTTACTCGCTCAATCACCGGCGATTGCAGTGAATCTCCAGAAAACCGCGTAGCCGTAACCGCCGCACGCGGCAACAGTTCACTGACGCGTTCATCACGTCCAAACAACAACATGCCGGCGACGGTTGGCGCCACTTCGCGGCCATCCGACGCTGCCAGCAACAGATCGCGTTCGAGTACTTCGCTCGTTGGATAGTCAGCCACGGCAGACTCTTCAAATGCGCCACCTTCAAACGCGCGCAGGTATGTCCAGAGATGCGCTTCGTCGATGTCGGCGATTGTGGCGCCGAGTGCGGGCACGCTTTCGTAGCGCAGCGGTCGTGCTTCATCAAGCAACGCGGAGATTTCTTCGCGCGACGCCTCGCGTTTCTCCGCGCCGATGCGCAGATAAAAACGGCCGTCGCGAGTGCGATACGGCCGCCGTTTACTTTCGATGTCGAGGGCCACAATGCGGCGGCCGTTGTCGAGTGCGATGCGATCGATAAACGGCACGAGTGGCGGTTGAATTTCTTCGCGACAGAGTCTTACAAGATCGTCCTGCACCCGTTCCGGATCGTCTACGCCTTCGACGCGCAATTGATCGTTGACGCCGAAGACGATTACGCCGCCACCGGTGTTGGCAAGCGCGACGATCTCCTGAGCGATCTTCTCAGTATTTGATAGTTTGACTTTGAGTTCGAGAAAAGTGTCTTCGCCGCCGCGGATCAAGCGCAGCAGTTCGGTTCTCGAAGTTTGTGGCGCGGGCGTGGAAAGGATGTATTCCTGAAAGGAACGCTCCGTGGTGGGTTCGTGCCGCTGGTTGCTGCGAAATCTTCTGCGAGCCATTTGTGTATTGACGGGGCCCTAACCCGCCCGGACGCCAACGCGTCACTGGATTCGTTAATCGCTTTCGAGTGTAACACACTATTCGTCGGTTGGCTCTCGGACCGCTTCGAGGATATCGATTTCGCGCCGGGCCAACGTACGGCCGTGAATATTTACCGCCAACGCATATATCCCAACGGTAATTAACGCCAGCAGCGCGAGGGTCGCAAATTCGATAAGCAGACTTCGTGCGAAGTAGCCCACTAACGTTGCAAGCAGCGGCGCAATACCAAGCACAATGATTATGGGAATCAACATCAGTCCGGCAACACCAGACACGTTCATTCTTTTGCCGAAGGCCATGCGCTTTGGAAACCGGATCGAGAGCCAGTTGCCGATGCTCGACATAATGGCTGCAAATGTTATGAATGCCAGCGCGAGGAAGAGAACGTTCTCGAGAGTCATGTCGCGGAAGACAATTGTATTCAGCGTCAGTAGAACAATCGCGAACACAAGCGCCATGAAAGTGATCGCGATGTTCTTCCCGATTAGTATCTTGCGGCGATCGACAGGCGAAAGAATCAGTGTCCGCATGCCGCCTTCTTCGAAAGCGAACGCGTTACAAGAGACCCCAGCGAGAATGAGAAACACGTACAGCACGCCGCCGCTAGCGAGTAGGCCGGAACCATACGTCCAGAACTCGTGCGCCTCACGAGACCGCTGCATGCTGCTTTCCATCCGTTGTGAATTGATCAGGCGAATAGCAATGAGAATCAACGGCATGAAGGCCATCATTCTCATTTGCGCGTTGCGGGACGCATACCGCAACTCTTTCTCGACTACAGCAGATAGATCCAGTGGTAACAAAGGCAGTTTCCAGCCCGCATACGCTGGCAAATCCAATCGCGCTTCGGTTTCCGCCTTACGTTTGCGGCGTCCTTCATATCCGAGCGCCGCACGTCGAGCGATCCAGTAAGTTCCGACTATCAAAACGATCGAATAAGCCGAAAGAGTCAGAAACGCCAGCACATACTCCGCGCCAGGTGCGGAAGGACTCGCAATCAGCAAAAACGCAGCCGCGCCCGGTGGCGTCCAACGCAATGAACTGAGTGACTCAGCGTGACGAAATAAGATTGGCGCAACTTGTCCTGCGAGTGCGCCGCCGAGTCCTGCGACGACGCCAATCAAAGCGACGATAGTTTCGGCACGAGCACGTTTTCTCCGCAGCAGCGAACCCATGATCGTGGAGAGCCATTTTGAGAGTGCGACTCCGAACAGCACGATCGGTATTGCCGCGATCAATGCGACGGCTAGATTATCCGTACCCAACCCCGCGCCAATCGCCAACGCAACGATTGCCGGCACAGCGATGATCGAATGCAACGTTGTGAATTCGCTGATAAAGTCGACCGCAAACAGCTTTCGCAGTGTGATCGGATACATCAGCAGTTTGCCGGCGTCGAACTGTTTGCTCCCGCCAATACTGAGCGGCAGTGTGGCCCACATCAGATAAATGAATCCAAGGATTGAAAAGAAGATGAACTCGGCGGTCACTTCCGCAGATATCTCCGTCGAGGACCGTGCGAGAATATGGACCAGGTTTTCCGGCTGGCTGATCACATAGGCCACAATGCCGAGTATGAGCGCTACGACCATGGCAAACAGCAACGCCAGCAGCATTCCCAGCACGGATGCGACTTTGTTGACTACAGCCTTTGACGAACGAAGGGAGTTACGCAGCAAGCGCCACTTGAGCCAAACGAGCGTGAGAAGTTGGGTCATCGATCGATGCGTGTATGGAAATCCGTGGTAGTTTATTTGTCAACATGATCCAAAACGCCTACGTCGGACTCGGCTCAAACCTCGGTGACCGAGCGGGCTATCTGCTTCTCGCAGTGCGCGGCATGCTCGACGCGGGTCTGGACGTGATTCGCGTCTCGAGCATCTACGAGACAGCGCCGGTAGAAAAGGAAGACCAACCAAACTTTCTCAACATGGTCGCCGAACTTCGCGGCTCGACACTTCCCTCGCCCGAGCAGTTAATGGCGCGGCTCTTACGAATCGAGTATGCCCTCGGCCGCACACGAGAAGTACGGATGGGTCCGCGTACTATCGACCTGGACTTACTTATCGTCAAAGACGAACAACTGAACACAGAGTTTCTCACGCTGCCTCATCCGCGCCTCCACTTACGTCGCTTTGTGCTTGTTCCACTCAATGAATTAGTGCCCAAACTCGTGCACCCGGTACTGTCTGAGCCAATACACGAACTCTTGCACAAAACGCCGGATATATCGGAAGTGCGCCGCTGGCAGCCGTAAAGCTTGCCTTTTCC
>DASZDV010000247.1:0-3653 GCA_035941575.1 Pyrinomonadaceae bacterium | reverse complement strand
AAATCGCACTCGCGGTCGTGTTGCTGGCAAGCGCGGGTTTGCTGATTAAGAGTTTCATTCGACTACAGCAAGTCGATCGCGGATTCAATACCGACAACATCCTGACGATGGTCGTAAGACTTCCGGAGGCGGGCTACAGCCAGGATCCACAGATCGTTAATTTCTTCGGTCAGGCACTCGAGCGGATTCGATCGCTGCCGTCGGTGCGTTCGGCGGGAATGGTGAATTTCCTACCGTTGTATGGCGGGCTCGGATCAGCTACGGGATTCAAAATCGAAGGGCGACCGGAACCGCCGCCCGGACAGGGGCCAAGCACGGATGTCCGCGTTACCGACGCAGGATATTTTCAAACGTTAGGTATTCCTTTGTTGCGTGGGCGCAACTTCAGCGACCTCGAGCTCAGAGAACCGCGTCATGTGATTCTCATTAACGAAGCTCTCGCTCGGAAGCATTTCCCGAATGAAGATCCGATAGGAAAGCGACTCGACGTCGCGATGTTCGAGACGCCGATTTGGGCAGAGATAGTAGGAGTTGTAGGAAACGTTCGGTACGACAGTTTGATTGATGAGTCGCCCCCGGCGGTGTATTTCCCGCATCCGGATCTCGCTTATTCGTTCATGACGATGGTGGTTCGTACCGATGGTGATCCGGCAGCGATTGCGCCGGCAGTGCAGCGTGAGATCCGTGCGTTGGATCCGAACCAGCCTGTTTCGGACGTGCGCACGATGGAGCAGGTGATGTCGGAGTGGGTGAGTCGCTCGCGCTTCAACACGTTGTTGTTGGGATTGTTTGCGGCGCTGGCGACGCTGTTGTCGGCGGTTGGGATCTTCGGTGTAATGAACTACTCGGTTGCGCTGCGCACGCACGAGCTTGGTTTGCGATTGGCGATCGGCGCTCAACCGCGCCAGTTGCTGTTGCTCGTCTTGAAGCAGGGTTTGGTGTTGACGCTGTTTGGAGTAGCGGTTGGTCTGGTGGCGGCTTTCGCCTTAACTCGTCTGTTGTCGGGGTTATTGTTCGGTGTTGAGCCGGTCGACGCGAGCACCTTCACCACGATCTCGTTGTTGTTGGTGGTCGTTTCTCTGTTGGCCTGCTATCTCCCCGCACGCCGCGCAATGCGAATCGACCCCCTACAGGCGCTACGCTACGAGTAAGCGCGTCTGGCACATCGCCTCAGTCGAGGTCGTGACCGCGCCGCAGGCGCGAGGCGCCGAAGGCGCCGGTGTAAACGACCGCGCCCACAAATACCGGACATAACACGCGTGACATTGTGATACGCTTTTTGCCCGATGACGGCAGAGCAAACGGCCGAGGGCAGGACTCCAGGGTCGAAGCTTGGGTGGCTGATCGCCGGCCGATTGGTCACCGCACTCGTCCTCAGCGTCTTCACTACTATTTGGACCAGCGCCGGCGAGCCGCAACAGTCAATCAATAAAAGCCTCGGACTGCTCACTCTCGTCGCCTGCCTGACCATAATCTACGCGCTACTCTTTCGCCTCTCCAAAAACATCGTCGCCCAGGCGCGCTTTCAACTCGCAGTCGACGTCGCACTCGTAACGTGGCTCGTTTGGAACTCCGCCGTAATCCAATCGCCTTACATCGCCCTCTACATCGTCATCATCGCTATCTCAAGTCTGTTCCTTGGACCACGCGGCGCACTCATCACTTCCGTCGGTTGTGCTGTCGCGTTCACGGCTTCCGCAATCGCAATCACCGGTGTTCTTGGTCCAGCGCCGCCAATCAAACTGGTTGGCGGCTCGTTGTCACAAACGATCCAATGGCTCGGTTTATTTGACGTCGCGTTCTTCGTTGTCGGCCTGCTTTCCGCGCGCCTTGCCGAACGACAAACACGCTCCGACGTCAGACTTCAGGCGGCCAAACAATCGCTTGCAAGTTTACGCGCGTTGCACGAACGGATCGTGGCCTCGATTCGCTCCGGGGTTGTAACGACCGATCTTTCCGGACGCATTTACACTTTCAATGCCGCCGCGGAGGAGATCACACGTTATAAAGAACAGAGCCTCCGCGGCGAGGACGCTTCGATACTCTTCGGTGACCTGAAAGACCAGATGGCTGCGTCCGTTCGCGCACTCAAGAGCGGTGAAACCAGCCCTCGCTTTGAAGCAAACTGCATCACCGCGGAAGGACTGCGCGTGCGGCTCGGCTTCAGCATCTCGCCCTTGTCTTCAGAATCTGGCGACATCACCGGCATGGTAATCACGTTCCAGGACCTCACTCAGGTCAGAACACTAGAAGAGACCTCACGCCGGCAGGACAGGCTCGCCGCGATCGGACGCATGGCCGCGTCGATTGCGCA
Source organism: Pyrinomonadaceae bacterium (assembly GCA_035941575.1). Lineage (GTDB taxonomy): Bacteria > Acidobacteriota > Blastocatellia > Pyrinomonadales > Pyrinomonadaceae > PSRF01. The sequence goes on along the minus strand of DASZDV010000247.1, from coordinate 1,339 downwards.
TGAAATCAGAAATCCTCTCGCAGCAATGCGCGGCTCCATCCAAATGCTGCGTTCCGAAGTGGACAACGACTCGTCACAAGCTGAACTCATGGAGATCATCCTGCGCGAATCCGATCGACTCAATCGCATCATTACTGACTTCCTCAACTACGCGCGCCCGCGTTCACTGACACAAGCTCGCGTGGACGTCGGCGATCTGCTTCATCAAACGTTCGCGTTGCTGCGTCACAGTCCGGAGATCAGTCCTAACCAAACTATTACCGAAGAACTACCCGAACAACAGGTCTTTGCGGAAGCCGATGAGGGACAGTTGAAGCAGGTATTTTGGAACCTCGCGCGTAACGCATTGCAAGCAATGCCGAACGGCGGAACATTGCGCGCCACACTCGAAACAAATTCCGACAACCGCTTGCGAATCGCTTTTTCGGACACTGGCCGCGGCATGTCGGCCGATCAAGTCGAACATCTGTTCGAGCCTTTTTCTTCGACGACGGGCGGCACCGGTCTCGGGCTTTCAATTGTTTATCAAATCATTCGCGAACATGGTGGTACAATCAACGTCCGCAGTCGCGAAGGACAAGGCACTACAATCACTGTCGAATTACCACTCGCGACAACAAACGACGAAGCAGTTGCTGCTGCTGATTAATCACTCGAAACAAAAGTTTTATGGCGAATCTTCTAATCGTTGACGACGAACTGGGGATGCGACAGTTCCTGACGCACCTGTTTCAGCGCGAAGGCCACACAGTGCGCGTCGCGGAAAACGGCCAGCAGGCACTCACGCAACTGCGCGAACAGGCGCCCGACCTTATCATCTCTGACATTCGCATGCCCGACATGGATGGAGTTGAGTTGTTGCGCAACGCGCGCGAACTACTTCCCGACGTCGAAGTAATCATGATGACAGCATTCGCGAACGTCGATACGGCGCGCGACGCCTTCCTTCTCGGCGCTTACGACTTCGTTCAAAAGCCGTTCGATAACGATTTACTCAAAGAAACCGTCACACGCGCACTCGAAAAGATCTCACTAGTCAAAGAGAAAGAAGCGCTGCTCGAAGAGAACACAGCGCTCATTCAGGGCCAGCGTACTCGCGGCAAACTCGGCAACATCATCGGCCGCAGCAACCGCATGCTGGCGCTTTACCAGATGATTGAAACTGTGGCCCAGGTGCAGTCCACGGTTCTGGTTACGGGTGAGTCAGGCACTGGCAAAGAACTCGTGGCCCGCGCTATCCATGACTTGAGTCCGCGCGCTGAGAAACCTTTCGTTTCCGTGAACTGCGGCGCGTTTACCGAGACGTTGTTGGAGTCGGAGCTCTTCGGTTACGTGAAGG